>NZ_NXLP01000035.1:0-14355 GCF_003364125.1 Helicobacter sp. MIT 14-3879 | reverse complement strand
GTGTAGAGAAAAACAAACCCCAAAATATTATTGCTTGCCTCTAGCAGAATGACCACTTTATCTAAATATCTTGTAATTGATGTAGAATCCTAAAAAATATTAAAACACTATGATTCAAGCTTATAGCCCACACCACGAACAGAAATAATATATTGTGGTGCTTTGGGGTTTTCTTCAATCTTAGAACGCAACCTGCCAATAATTACATCAATGCTCTTATTAGAACTTTCTGGATTGATAGATTCAGATTCGATAGCAATTGCTTCTCGGCTGAAAACATGCCCCTTTTTGCTAATAAGGAGCGTCAAGATTTCGTATTCCGCTCTTGTTAGCTCGAGCTTTTTTTCTTTAAAATAAACTTCACGCGTGTCTTTATCAATACGAAATGTAGCTGATTTGTTTGCAATTTTCTCTTCTGCAAGTTTTTGAGAATAGCGGCGCAATAAAGACTGAATCCTTGCAACCAACTCCTTTGGATCATAAGGTTTAGAAATATAATCATCTGCCCCATTATCAAGGGCTTCAATCTTATCATTCACATCGCTTTTAGCTGATGAAATGATAATAGGGATATTTTTTTGCTTTGCAACTTTTTTGCATACTTCTAATCCATCAAGATTAGGCAGTGTCAAATCAAGTAGCAACAAATCAAAACGTTTTGTTGCTAAAGCAGACATACCTGTATAAGGTTCGTCATAGTTTGTTACATTAATGTTGTATTGTTTGAGATAGTCGCTTAAGACTTCTGCTAATTCAACATCATCTTCTATCATAAGAATTTCTAACATTTGTAAACCTTTATTTTGAATTTTAAGATTATAAATTATCTTATATAAAAACTCTCTTAACTTCAATATACTTAACATATTAGATTATATAAAACCTACAAAATATAGTAGAATCTATCCTTACATAATCCTAAATCAATAAGGTGCAAGAATTCATGAAAGATTCCATGAGTAAGTGCTATGCACAAACAACAATCCCACAACAATATATTCAAGAAATCCAATCCTCTCCAATAAAACTAGGCTCACGAGGATCCCTGCTGGCTCTTTGGCAGGCAAATTATATTAAAGGGAAGTTGGAATCTATTGGCATTCAAGTAGAAATTCGAGTTATCAAAACACAAGGCGATAAAATTCTTGATGCACCATTAGCAAAAATTGGTGGTAAGGGGCTTTTTACCAAAGAATTGGAGCGAGAGTTATTGAATGGAGAAATTGATTTAGCCGTCCATTCTCTTAAAGATGTGCCTGTAGATATTGAACCTAGATTATGTCTTGCAGCAATCACAAAACGAGAGGATAGTAGAGACTGCTTTGTGAGTTTAGAGTATTCTTCACTGCAGGAATTACCACAAGGAGCAAGAGTTGGCACAACCTCTTTAAGACGTAGTATGCAGCTAAGAAATATGCGTCCAGACTTAGACACACAAAGTCTTAGGGGTAATGTGCAAACGCGACTTGCACGCTTAACAAACAGAGATTTTCATGCCATTGTTTTGGCAATAGCCGGATTAAAACGTCTAGGATTATATACATATAATACACAAGATAATATCCACACAAAACCTATCACAAAAGCAAAACAAAGCCTCGATTCACTTCCTTTTATTGTTCCTTTTGGCGTTTCAGAAATGATACCAGCTATGGGACAAGGAGCGTTAGGACTTGAGTGTCGCAATGTGAAATACTCTTCTTCTTTTAGAGATTGGGCTATCTATCAAGTCTTGTTATCGCTGCATGATGAAGAAAGTGCGTTATGTTGTCAAATTGAACGTGCATTCATTAAACTTTTAGGAGGTGGTTGTCAATCTCCCATAGGAATTCATGCGCAAATTTTGGATTCTGAAAAAGTACAGATAGAATGTATCGCAGGTAATTTAAGTGCAAGCAAAATTTTAGAAAACAAAAAAATTTGCAACAAAAACGAAGTCTCTTATGCCTTGCAAGACATGATTAATGAATTAAAGAGTGAAGGCATAGAATCTCTTTTGCACGAAGTCGCAAAAGAGATAAGGAACTAAGGCTTTTTACAGAGGGTTATTAAAAATAGGCTAAAATACTGCTTTCAAAGTTAAAGATCAGCACTGAAATGTTAGGATAGGCATAATGGAATTTGCAAATTACATAGACATTGGAATAATAGTGATTGTTTTATTGCTGGGATTACGTGGATTGAAAAATGGTCTAGTACATGAAATCATGAGTATGGTTGGTGTAATATTGGGAATCTATCTAGCATCAAAGTATTGTGTAGAATTAAGTAAATACCTGAAGCTTGCTGGACTTGAGCTTCAAAATGAAACAATCCTTTGGAGTCTTGCTTTTATCATCATTTTCTCATTTATTTGGATTGGATTCTTGGTAGTTGGTACTGTGATTGCAAGATTCATTGTTGCTATGCCCGAACTTGCTATTATAAATTATTTTGGGGGATATATTTTTTCGGCATTAAAGTATTTTGTGATTTTGTGCGTTTTAGTCTATGCGTTTTCTCAAATAGGATTCCTCAAAGCTCCCATTAAAGATTTCACAAAAGATACGACAAGTTATCCCATTATGTATGAAGTGGCTGAAAAAATCATGAGTTTAGAAACTATTCAAGAAATTCAAGGACAATATGAAGAACAAGCACAAAAGGTGAAAAAAGATGTCGATAAAAATATCGAAAAAACAAAAAAGAACATCACGAGATCTCTGCAAAAATCTATTCAGTGAAAGGATAATAGTTGTTTGAAAATACCTATATACAACAAAGAATACAAAAAGCAAATCATCTGCGTGAATTAGGATTAAATCCCTATCGCAATGATTCTAGGGTGGATATAAGCAATCAGGAATTTTTAGAAAAATTTGCCTATCTTAAGCAATTGGAATCTGATGAAAAACAAAATGAGACTTCCAAGGTCTGGATAAAAGGCAGGGTAAAGTTTCTACGTCTCATGGGTAAAGCGAGCTTTATGAAGATAGAAGATTCTAGCGCGCTCTTACAAGTGTATTTTTCACAAAATGAATTAGGTGATTTATTTAAAATCCTAAAAAAAAATCTTGAAGTAGGAGATATTGTCAATGTGTATGGATTCCCTTTTGTAACAAAAACAGGTGAGTTAAGTATCCACGCATTAGAATTAAAATTGCTTACAAAAGCAATTATTCCATTGCCAGAAAAATTTCATGGCTTGAGCGATATTGAATTGCGTTACCGACAAAGATATATAGACTTAATTGTAAATGAAGGTGTAAAGGAAACTTTTATTATTCGCAGTCAAATTATTTCTTCTTTGCGTAAGTTCTTTGAATCTAGAGGTTTCTTGGAAGTAGAAACTCCCATGCTACACCCAATCCCAGGCGGTGCAAATGCTCGACCTTTTGTTACGCATCACAATGCTCTCAATATTGAAAGATATTTAAGAATTGCACCTGAACTCTATTTGAAACGGCTTATTGTAGGAGGATTTGAAGCGATTTTTGAGATTAATCGCAATTTTCGTAATGAGGGTATAGACCATAGTCACAATCCAGAATTTAGTATGATTGAATTTTATTGGGCTTACCATGATTACAAGGACCTAATAGCCCTTACTAAGGAGCTTTTTCATTACATCTTAGAATCTCTAAAACTGCCTAAAATTTTACCTTTTGGTGATATGCAAATCGATTTTCATGCCTTTAGCACATTAAACTACAAAGAATCTTTATGTACTATTGGTGGGATAGACCCTGTAATTGTGCAAAATAAAGAGAAATTAGAAAAGTTTTTATTGCAAAATCATATCAAGATAGCACCTCATCTTAGTTATGCAAAGTTACTCAATGCAGCCTTTGACAACTTTGTAGAATCTAAGCTCATTAATCCTACTTTTATTACAGATTATCCTCTTGATATTAGCCCACTTGCAAGACGCAGCGACACAGATTCTACCATTGCCGATAGATTCGAATTATTTATTGGTGGCAGAGAAATTGCTAATGGGTTTTCTGAACTCAATGATCCATTAGACCAATTAGAGAGATTTAAAGCTCAAGTTATAGAAAAAGAAAGAGGCGATGCAGAAGCACAATATATGGACGAAGATTTTATTTGGGCTTTGGGACATGGTATGCCACCAACAGCAGGGCAGGGCATTGGTATTGATAGGTTGGTAATGCTTTTAACCAATAACAAAAGCATTAAAGATGTAATTTTATTTCCCGCAATGAAACCTATTGCAGAAAACGATAATTTGACACACGAAAAGGAGTAGTTATGGCTTATTATATGCAAACACAAGATTCAGAAGTTTTTGACTTAATACAAAAAGAATTAGAAAGACAAAATGCACATTTAGAAATGATTGCAAGCGAAAATTATACTTTTCCTAGCGTTATGGAAGCAATGGGAAGTATCTTGACTAACAAATACGCAGAGGGTTATCCCAACAAACGTTATTATGGGGGTTGTGAATTTGTTGACGGTATAGAATCTCTTGCCATAGAACGCGCAAAAAAACTTTTTGGCTGTCAATTTGCTAATGTGCAGCCCCATTCTGGTTGTCAAGCAAATGCAGCAGTATATGCTGCTTTGCTTAATCCCTATGATAAGATTCTGGGTATGGATTTAACGCATGGTGGGCATTTAAGCCATGGTTCAAAGGTAAGCATAACAGGTAAAATATATCAAAGTTTTTTTTATGGTGTGGAGTTAGATGGACGAATTAATTATGATAAAGTTATGGAATCTGCTAGAGTGATTCAGCCAAATATTATTGTGTGTGGATTTTCTGCCTATACAAGAGAATTAGATTTTGTAAAGTTCAGAGAAATTGCAGACAGTGTGGGCGCGGTTTTATTAGCTGATATAGCGCATGTAGCAGGGCTTGTTGTCGCCGGAGAGTATCCCAACCCCTTTCCTCATTGTGATATTGTAACAACCACTACGCACAAGACATTGAGGGGACCGCGAGGGGGCATGATTCTTAGCAATAATGAAGAAATTGCACAAAAAATCAATAAAATGGTTTTTCCGGGTATGCAAGGAGGACCGCTTATGCATGTTATTGCTGGTAAGGCAGTCGGTTTCAAAGAAAATCTTAAGCCTGAATGGAAAGATTATGCCAGACAAGTCAAAAATAATATTAAAACTTTAGCACAAGTGTTAGTCAATAAAGGTTTTGACTTGGTAAGCGGAGGCACAGATAATCATCTTATCTTAATGAGTTTTTTAAAAAATGATTTTAGCGGCAAAGAAGCAGATGTTGCACTTGGCAGGGCAGGTATCACGGTCAATAAAAACACTGTTCCCGGTGAAATTCGCTCGCCATTTGTAACAAGCGGCATTCGTATAGGTTCGCCAGCTCTAACTGCTAGAGGCATGAAAGAAAAAGAATTCACATGGATTGGTGAAAAAATTGCAGAGATTTTATCAGACATTAATAATACTTCCTTACAAGCAAAAATCAAAAAAGAGATAGAAGAACTCAACAAGGAATTTATAGTTTATGAGAAACCAATATTCTAAGTATCGTAAGATCACAAAACAATTCTTAATTTAATAATGTTTAGTAAATCATGATAGAATCAAAAACACTTATGGTTAAATCGATTCAAGAGGAAATGTAATGACTGAAATGGAGTTGAAGCTCATTAAGATTGACACAAGCCATTATTACTTAAAGGTTAAAGGCTTAGGGCAAAAAATGGTACATGTGGGAAAAATCTTTTATGATAAATTTGAAAGAGTGAATTCGCTCTTAAGCTCACAAATCATACAAAGTCATTTACGTAAAGAAATCACTGTTGCGCATTCTCTGATTTTACGAGGAAACAAGGTAGAAAATATTGTTTTTGACTATAATGGCAGGGATCCTCAAAGATTTTACCATAGAGCACAGCTTCTGTTACGCGATGAAGGCTTTATTAACTTCACTGCATATACCACAAGGACACCCGGGCACTTGCATCTCTATATCCATAAGGGACACACAGATTTAGAAGAGGGCAAAAGACTAGCAAAAAATCTCTCTTTAAAACTCTCAACAAAATGCGCAATAGAATGGCGCATGTTTCCTAACGATGATATACCGCCACAATTTAATATTCTTGCTCTGCCCTATGAAGTTTATGCAAAAGAACGAGGTGCTGCTTGGTCAAAACACATGTAATTTTTACACCAAAAGTCTTGTATAATCCAAATCAATAGGAGTTTTATATGAAAAATAAATCAAGTGTCAATGATATTTTTCAAAGCGAAAATAGCAGTAAAAATAAAACTAAAACCATTTTATTATTAACAATTGTTGCAATTATCTTGATTGTTACATTTCTCATTATCGCGTGGGTAATGACGAGAGATAACACTATAGAATCGATACAATTAACAGGAGACCAAGAGACACGAATTCTTAATCAGCCACCTTATGCTCATAATATTGATGAATCTAGTAGTTCTAATACATCATCTATGGCTAATTTAGACCCATTTGATATGGATATGGCAAAAATGTCAGATACTCCGCCATCTAGCATTCCCAATCTTAGCTTACCTCCCCTTGATTCTAATTCAACAACTTTTAATCTTGATAATGACCCTAAAGTATTAGCAAAAATGCAGGAGCTTCAGCAAAAACATTTAGAAAAAAGCAAAAATGCACAGCCCAATACTCAAGATTCTAATAAAATAAGCGAAAAAGCGGCAAGTGTTTCCGTATTGCCTAAAGAGATAACCACCAAAGAACCCTCAGATTCTAAAAATATATCCAAGGAAACAGTCATTAAGCCCGCTATAGACCCTACCAGCATTAAATCTAAAGAACCAAAAAAAGAGGAAAAAACACAAACTCCAGATTCTAAAAATGTAGCAAAAGCATCTACTCCTGTAAATAGCACTCCAGCTAAACCAGCTGCTCCTAGCGAGCAATCTAGTGCCAGCAAGCCTAGTAGCAATATTATTGAGAAACCACAACAGATTGAAAATAAAGATAATGGTAAAGCCGCAACGAAAGGGCATTACATTCAAGTTGGATCTTTTGCCGGAAGTGTCGATAAAAATTTTCTTAACAGAATTTCTAAGTATCCTTACCGTATAAAAACAGACTCCAAAGACGGTAAAACTGTTGTAAAATACCTTATAGGACCTTATTCTTCTAGGGTTGAAGCCAATAGGAATATACAAAAAATCAAAGAGATACAAGGCAGTGCGTTTTATGTAGAAATCAAATAGATTCTTAATGTATTGCAAGATTCTTGCGATACTGAAGCCGACTCTTGGAGAGTGTTCCTAATTATTGTGTGTGCTTATCTGTTTTGCACAAAGAATAATTGATTCTGTTATCCACTAATATCTCATCATAGACAACTTATATGATTAAAGATTGCTTGATAGTCATGAATATGAGGGATTAATAATATTTGATGTAGAGATTAGGGGGGGGCATATCTATAGGGATAAATTAGCTAAAGAACTATGCTTCATTAATAGAGCCATGTAGAGAGTAAAATCACAATAAGTTTATTCATTGTGTTTTGTCTCTATGTGTTAATTCTTAAAAAGAATTAAATTGCAGAGAACAAAACATAACTCATGATTCTTTCTTTCTCTTAACTTTTAAGACTCTCTTATTCTCTTTTGAGTGTATTCTATGCTTGGTGTATTAATTTTAGATACTTGAGATTCTCTTTATCTTTTAATTGTTGTGTTTTCTCATTCTCTTTGAATCTTGAGATTCTTTCGTTCTTAATACTTAGGTTTTTTTGCTCTTTTAAATTCTCTTTTTCTCATGTCTGAATCTTAATACCTTGATTTTCTATCTCTTTCAGTCTTGAGATTCCTTAGTTCTTAATGTTTTGTTTTCTCTCTTATTCTCTTAAATCTCTCTTGCTTTTTTATTCTTTCTCATGTCTAAATCTTAATGCCTTGATTCTGTATTAATCTCTTAGATTCTCTCATGCTTAGTTCTTAATTCCTTTCTCACTTTGAGAATCTTTGTTCTTTTAGAATCCAACATAAGAGAATCTTATAGATTCTTCACTTTGCTTTGCAAAGTTCAGAATGACAAAGTAGATTTATTATTTTAAGTCTTCAAAATGCCAAGAAACTAACATGCAAAGCCGAGACTTTGGAATGACAATTTATTTCTTTTGTCATACTGAGGCGTTAGCCGAAGTATCTCTAATAGAATCTCTTTCTACACTCTGAATCTCTTAATGATAGAATCTTAGATTCTGCATGATTCTATATTTTAACCTCATTTAAGAGTTTTATTAAAGCTTTAGTTTTTTAGTCTAGCATAAGAGATTCTACACTTAGCCTAATTTGAAAGTTTTATTTAAGCTTTAGATTCTTTGCTCTCTTTAGAATCTAGTATAAAAGATTCTTGAGATTCTTCACTTTGCTAAAGCAAAGTTCAGAATGACAAAAGAAATAAATTGTCATTACTAAGGCATAGCGAAGTATCCCTAATAAAAATATTCAAGATCCTTTCATCTCATCAGATTCTTTAATCCCTTAACTCTCTTATGTTGTCTCTCTCATTCTCTTTGAATCTTTAGATTCTTTCGTTCTTAATGCTTAGGTTTTTTTGCTCTTTTAAATTCTCTTTTTCTCATGTCTGAATCTCAATGCCTTGATTCTCTTTTATTCTCTTTCAATCTTGAGATTCTTTAGTTCTTTTAATTCTTGGATTCTCTTAATGTTTTTCTCACTTTGAGAATCTTTGCTCTTTTAGAATCTAGTAGAAGAGAATCTTATAGATTCTTTAGCCTTACCAAAGCAAAGTTCAAAATGACAAGGATTGCTAGATTCTTTAGCCCTGCTACACAAGACTTCAAAATAACATTGTGAAATATCTATTTTGTCATTCTGAGCTTTAAGCGTAGCGAAAGCGAAGAATCTCTTTCTGCACTCTGAATCTCTTAATGATAGAATCTTAGATTCTGCATGATTCTATATTTTACCTCATTTAAGAGTTTTATCAAAGCTTTAGTTTTTTAGTCTAGCATAAGAGATTCTACACTTAGCCTAATTTGAAAGTTTTATTAAAGCTTTAGATTCTTTAATCAAATACAGAATCACACACAGAATCTTAAAGAATCATAGAGAATTCTTTTAACTCTTTGAATCTTTAGATTCTTTAGTTCTTAACTCTCTATATGCTTTGTTTTCTATTTTCTCTTACTCTTTTGATTCTATTACTCTCTTATTCTTTCTCATATTTGAATCTTAATGCCTTGATTCTGTCTTATTTTCTTTGAATCTTGAGATTCCTTAATTCTTTTAATCTCTCTCAATCTTTTATTCTTTCTGTCTAAATCTTAATCTCTTGGATTCTCTTAATGTTTTTCTCACTTTGAGATTCTTTGCTCTTTTTAGAATCTAGTAGAAGACAATCTTATAGATTCTTTAGCCTTACCAAAGCAAAGTTCAAAATGACAAGGATTGCTAGATTCTTTAGCCCTGCTACACAAGACTTCAAAATGACAGTGTGAAATATCTATTTTGTCATTCTGAGCTTTAAGCGTAGCGAAAGCGAAGAATCTCTTTCTGCACTCTAAATCTCTTAATGATAGAATCTTAGATTCTGCATGATTCTATATTTTACCTCATTTAAGAGTTTTATTAAAGCTTTAGATTCTTTGCTCTTTTTAGAATCTAGTAGAAGAGATTCATGAGAAAGCATTTTGCTAAAAATCCCAAAGTCTCAATGTTTAAAATCTAAATTTTTATTTATCTTGTATAATTTTATGGAGTTTATTTGCTTCACAAATATGTGAATGATTGTTATGATGAGGTTTTGATACAAAGGAATAAAAAATATGAAAAAAATTCTTTTTATTTTAGGCACGAGACCTGAAGTCATCAAGCTTGCTCCTTTGTATTTATATTTTAAATCCCAGAAAGATTTTGCAGTGTATTTATGTAATACCGAGCAACAAAAGCATTTAAGTCGTCAAACTCTCCGATTCTTTAATATTAAAGCTGATTTTTCACTCAATGTCATGAAGCCAAACCAGAGTTTGCCTAGTGTGAATGCCAGATTGCTTACAAAGTTAGATGAGCTTTATGAGAAAATAAATCTTGATGCTGTCATTATTCAGGGCGATACAATGAGTGCCTATTGTGGAGCTTTGAGTGCCTTTTACAGAAAAATCCCCATCTTTCATATTGAAGCAGGTTTAAGATCAGGCAATATCTATGAGCCTTTCCCAGAAGAAGCAATGAGATTAATGATAAGCAAAATTGCTTCTCTCCATTTTTGTCCTACAAAACAAGATGCAAAAAATTTATTGGCAGAAGGTATCCATCACTCAAAGGTTTTTGTAACCCAAAACACAGTCATAGACGCTTTTTCGTATTTAGATTCAAAGGAATTAGCAAAATCTACTCTGCGTTTGAAAAAGCTAGGTTTAAATCTTATGGGAAAGAATCAAGTTTGCTTAGTTACCCTGCATCGCAGAGAAAACCATGACAAAATTTGCGAATTAGCTGCTGCCTTGCAAGAATTAGCTAGATGTAACCCACACACGCAATTTATACTTCCACTGCATCCTAATCCTAATGTGAGAGGTGTCCTCCAAAATACCCTAAGCCATTTTCCAAATATTATCCTGACAGAATCTTTGAACTACATTGATTTAATTAATGTGCTTAAAGCTAGTCATTTGGTCTTAACTGACAGTGGAGGCATACAAGAGGAAGCACCAAGCTTTAAAGTAAAAGTTTTGGTGCTTAGAAATTTTACAGAACGCATAGCGGGAGTGCAGTTAGGATTCAGTGAGCTTGTTGGGAATAACAAAGAAAATATCATTCAAAGAGGGCATTATTTTCTTAATCATTCCTATACTTTAGAATCTCAAAATCCCTATGGTGATGGATTAGCCAGCCAAAGGATTTATAGACATATCAAAGATTTTTTAGGAGTAAAACAATGAGGACATTTTTAGAGAAAGAATTTGCTTGTGTTGTTCATAGAATACAAGAAAGCTTAGAGTCTGATGGGATTTTAGAAAGTGCTTGTGCGCAAAGAAATGAAGGAATGCACAAAGCACTAGTAACGGGGGGGGGGGGGCAACAAGATGTTAGCGTTATTCTTAATCTCTACAAACGTCCTTATGCCTTGATAAAACAACTTAGGGCAATAGAGGCACAAAGCCTAAGACCTAAAGAGATTTTACTTTACCAAGATGGTGTCTTTGAGGGAATTTGCATACCCGATGAAATTAAAGATTCATTTGATGAGATAGAGATTTCAGAATCCAATAAGGGTGTGTGGGCAAGATTTGATTTTGCCAGAAGAAAGGCACAATCCCCTTTGATTTGTGTGTTTGATGATGATACAATTCCGGGAGTTGATTTTTTAGCAAATTGTTTTTCAGAAATGCAAAAACAAGAGGGGTTGTATGGAGGTAATGGGGTGGTTTTTTGTTACCCAGAATATTATCCAAGAGCAGAAAGCAGCTTTAACATCGGACATTATGTGCCTAATGAACGCACAATGCAAGTTGATTTTGTAGGGCATGCTTGGTTTTTTAAAAAAGAATGGTTAGAGGATTTATTTACCAACACACAAGTCCTTCAAGATTATAAAATAGCAGGAGAAGATATTGCTTTTTCATTAGCTTTACAAAGAAAGGGAATTAAAACTTTTGTGCCACCCCATCCCTTAGGACAAGAAAATTTATGGAGTTCTGTTTTTGCAGACACTTATGGCACAGAGGAAAATATCGCTCTGCACCGTGATTCAAAGAATTTTCCAAGAAAAAGAAAAATGGTAAGAGATGCTTTGAAATTAGGATTTGAACCACTTGTGTGCAAAGATAAACAAGCTTTTTTAACCAACTATCACTCTTATATCAAAAAAGGCAAGTTAAGCAAACTACGATTCTTTATTGATTCATGGATAAAGCCCTGTGTAAAACCTATGGAGAAAAAAATACGAGTTGCTATTAAAAAATTCTTAGGAATTAAAAAATATCAAAAGAGATAGGAGCAAATTGTTGTTTATTGATGACAAAGAAGAATAATCTTGTGCAGCCTTTGTGTAAGTTGCTAAATAGAGTAAAGGTATTTTAATATTTTAAATGAAATTTGCTATTATCTTTCTTAGAACATAAAACGAAAGCCGCCATTAATTTGAAAAATGTTTGGCACGTCACGTCCCAAATGTGTGTCGCTAATAAATGCTATTGCGCTCAAAGTCCGAGTTATGCCAAATTCTGCCATAATATCTAGTTCATTTTGTATAATATTTGTTGTGTTATTGCTACCATAACGACCGCTATAACCATCAAAAAATGTTGCTCCATAAGCTGCATAGACATTCAGTTTGTTATCAAAAAAACTAAGTTTTGAGGCAACATAGATTAAATGCGCATTTCTCCCAAATTTAATGGCATGTCCACCCCAAATAAAAAAAGGTTGAATATTGTTATAGAAAAACGAATCATCTGCTTGTGTACCATTGCCCACACCCATAGCATTAAGCCCCCCCATACCTCCTCTGCCGCTTGCAAGATAACCCACCATAATATCTAACCAACTAAAGCCAAAGCTAAATTTTGCATCAAATAAAAAAGTGTTATTATCAGCAGAAAAATTGCTTTGATGATCTTCAAAGCTGCCTGCAAATCCTATATCTATGCCAAACCAAGTTTCACTCCCATTAAATCGGAATCCAGAATGCCATCTAGTTCCCAAGCTAACAAACGCGCCGGGTATAAATGTGCTAAAAACACTTGCATACATAGAGCTTTTAATATCTTTCCTGTTACCTGCAAAGAAATATTTTATGCCTACATCAAACCACCCTGCATTGCCCAAACGTGCGAAAGGTAACATTTCATAATAACTCACACGACCTTTCCTATACGCCCACATTCCTTCTATGGTGAGATTCTTGAGGCTCGCATTTCTTATCCAGATTCCATCCGTGAGAGTATTAATATATTCATTAATGGGCTGAAATCTTCCCAACTTAATAGCAGTATCCCCATCGAAATATTCAAGAAAAGATTCTCCCAATAATATCGCACTATCGCCTATAAATGTCCCTTCACTTCCTCCAAAATCTCTTCTAAAAGCATTTTGCGAGCTAAAAAAACTTTGAGCAGCACGAAAAGAAATGGCAGCACGTAGGCTATAGTAAAAACCTGTAATATAGCCAAGCCCCACAGAACCATTAACATAACCCCCTGAACTGTTTGTGTATTTACCGTATAAAATAACATCTACTCTCTTTGTACCATTGAGCAGAGCATCATCAAGTGTTGTATAACGTGCTTCTATACTTACACATAAAGCCAAACACAGAAAAATCGTTAAAAACCGCATAACTTTCCTTAAAAATTTTTAACTTTCCTAAAATTATTCTACAATAGTAAGTAATTTATGCCTTAAGAGGCGATTTAAAATCTTAGGGCAAGTACATCACAAAAGGTGTTATTCTATCCAAAGATTATCAAGCAATCTTATTTTGTCTATTGTAATGGCTACAAGAAAAATACATTTTCTTGCTTCGCGCGTTCCATATTCTTTTGCTAATGTGAGATTGTGAGTATAAAAATCCATATAATCAATTTGCAAGCCTTGCAGGATACTGTTTGCTTCAGCCTTTAGAGTTTCAATATCTCTTATATTTTCTTGCACAATTAAATGTTCTATTCGCAAGATGGCACGTGGTAAAGCTAGGGCTTGTTGTCTCTGTGTAGGCGTTAAATACACATTGCGCGAGCTTAATGCTAGAGAATCTGTATCACGAACAATAGGCATGGCAATAACTTCAATAGGCAAATACAAATCATGCACCATTTTTTGCACAATTAAAAGTTGTTGTGCATCTTTTTTGCCAAAATATGCCCGTATAGAATAAGCATCGGTTTGAGAAGAATGATAGCACGAAGATAACATGAGATTAAAAAGTTTTAGCACAATCTGCAACACTCCTGCAAAATGTGTAGGACGATAATATCCCTCTAAGATATAGCCCATAGATTTTGGCGGATTAAGAGTAACCTCATCATTACTGCTATACATTTCCTTAGCATCTGGAGCAAAAACAATATCTACTCCCAAGCTTGTGCATAGTTCTATGTCTTTCTCTAATGTTCGTGGATATTTTGCTAAATCCTCTGTGGGTGAAAATTGTGTGGGATTTACAAAGATTGATACAACAGTAACATCATTATTTTTTATGCTAGATTCTATAAGACTTTTATGCCCATTGTGCAATGCGCCCATAGTTGGCACTAAGCCTAGTTTTGGCACGGCTCTATTATGGTCTTTATGCGCAGTAATCAGATGAGATTTTTTAAACATGGCAATAAAACATTCTGCGATATATCTTTGTAGCGTTTCTTTTGTTGTAGCCAGCATAGGCTG
>NZ_NXLP01000130.1:0-2212 GCF_003364125.1 Helicobacter sp. MIT 14-3879 | reverse complement strand
AGATAGAATCCTATAAAGAATATAAAAGGAATGACAATGAAAAATAATAAGAACCACATTAAAGAAGATTCCTTAGCATATCTATATATTGATGATTAGAGAGAGAATCTAGGGCTAATGATACATCAGCTTCTGCTATATCATTAAAGATTCCAGAGGGGAATTCTGTGCCTCTTATAGATATAATCTTTTGATTATTATCTTGTGTATCATTAAAGATTCCTTGTTTTAATTCTGTGCTACGAATAGCAAAAGTATATTCTTTAGATTCTTTATCTTGGAATAGAGTAGTAGATTTTCTTGTATTTGTTTTATTGTCTAACTCTTTTTCTAGCTCTCCTAAGTCCTCAAAGAGTGTTGCAGAGAAGCCTGAAGTAGTATTTGGTTGGTGAATAAGGAGGTCATAGCGAGAAAAGAATCTTTTAGCTTGAGTGGGAGTCATATCACCACCTAGAAAATCATCATCAAATAAGCCTTTTAAATCATTTCCATTATCATCTTTATAATATTTGTATTCTATGTTAAGAATATCTAAGGGGGTGGGATAAATACTTTGTAATTCTTCGTCTGTTATGTCTATTTTTTGCTCTTCATATTGTTTCTTTTTTATTTCTCTAAAATACTTTAACCTTTTCTCATCTTCATCTAATTTGTGTGGTTTATAATTCTTATTTGCTAAATGAAAGTATCCATAAGCAGCCCAAGCTAGTTCTGCATTTTCTTTAAGTTTTTGTATTTGTTGTTTATTATTCATTATTTACTTTCCTATTAAATTTTATTCCTTTATACCATATTTGTATTTAAAATAACTACAATTTAGTATTTTAGTAGGCATTCTAAAATCTCCACTTACTTCAAAATCCCAAACTATACTATCTATTCGATAAGTCTGCCATTCCACATTAAACCAAGCAGGTCTTTCATATTTAATATCCCCATTTTTTATATTGACATAAATATCAGACCCATATTCTATCCTACCATTACTTTTACTTTTTTTACCAAGTGAATATGAAAATTTATTTGGAATTGGTTTTGTAATTTTGTGAATTTGTTTTATATCATCAGATGTTAAAGTATGCCTCGATTTATCTATAAATTCTACAAGTTGTTTAGGTTGTATCGTTTTTACCATAGTATCCAAACTTGTATCAAAATAACTTAAGACTTTATTATAATATTCCTCATCTAGTTTTCCACCATTATGCTGATATATTTCAGGGTCTAATTTGCACATATTCCTAAATTGCCAAAAGCTAGGTTCTAAATAATAAGAATAGGGAGTATAGTAAAATATGATTAATCCTATACCTCCAATAAATACTAGAAATTTTGAGATTTTCTTCTTTGATTTAAATGCTTTTCTATAAATTAGCCATAATATTAAATAGGAGAGAATAAAGACAATAAGAAGAAAACATATTATTACAAATAATAACATTTATGTTTCTTTATATATCTTTAATTTCTGTGCCACGAATGACAAAAGTATATTCTTTGCTTTTTTTATTTTGAAATAAACAGGCGTGAAAACCTTGAGAATCATCTTTAGGATAGAAGTCTAGCAAGTCATATCTTTTAAAGAATCTTTTAGCTTGAGTGGGAGTCATATCACCTTTTAATTTAAAGGTATTAAAAAATGTGCTATCTTGTGTTTCATAATCAAAATAAGTAGCATCCATAATATCGTGTAGGGTGATAAATTCACCTTTTCTAGTTTTACTTTGAGTATGAAACTTCTTTCCGATTAAATCATAGTATCCATAAGCAGCCCAAGCTAATTCTGCATTTTCTTTTAGTTTATTAATCATTTCTTTGTTTTTTATCTAACACCTCCAAATTTGATTTTACTATACGACTACAACCTAAAATCCATTCACTTAAATAAAGTCCTGTCCCCCCACTTAAAGAATATATTTTTGTTCTCCACCTGACAGAAAAATACACTGCTTTAATTGCTTTAATATTATATCTATTGATTTTTGATTCATTACTTAAAAATTGTGTCTGCATTTCTATACGAGAATTTAGTTGTTTCCAATCTGTTACTAGCATATACTCAAAGACATTTTTCTTATAATTGTCATTTGTTTCCTCTAGTTTCCAACTTGTTTTATTAAGTTTATCCCAATCCAAAGTATCCAAACTTAAATCAAAATAACTTAATATCTTATTATACTTCTCTTTATTATTAGGTAATTCATTTAACTCA
>NZ_NXLP01000129.1:0-2230 GCF_003364125.1 Helicobacter sp. MIT 14-3879 | reverse complement strand
AACTGTATCTTATTGACTATGGATTAGATTCATTGCAACAATATGAAATTCAAGATTCCATAATGCAAAATGAAAATAGATATATTGCTTACTGCCAATATGAAAACTTTGGTCAATTTGCCTCTGGTTTAGAGTCTTTAAACATTATTCCTCTCTCTGCAAAACTTGTGAGAATTCCTACTAATCCTATCACTCTTAAAGAAGAACAAATTATAGAGTTAGAGAAACTGCTTGATAAAATTGAAGATGATCCTGATGTGCAAGCAGTCTATACTAATCTTGCCTAAATTGCACTGATAACTTTCTATCCGACACTCTTTTGTTAGTGTTAGCTTAATCTTTATTCAATATCAACGGAAGTCTTTTCATGTTATAATAATAGCTTGATAAAAGTATCTCAACCTATACCTTATCATGATGTAATCATAAAAAGCACATATCAGTAAGCAACCTGTGTATGCTAGTTTGTGTGCCAAGTCTGTATATTTGTGTTATATCTTTGTATTATTTATATGTTATTGAGTAATCAAGCGATAGGACTTATGGTATCAACTCGCTAGATAAGTATCACACATGTTTTTTTCTCATGGCATTACATTGCACAAACCCCTCTCACACAAACAAGCTAGAAAGAGTGAAGTATTGAGTGAATCTTAAAGCATAAGTTTTACTCAACATGACTAAAATGGCTAAACTCTAGGAACATGATAGGAGTGCCAGCAAGAAACAAAAGAAACAAAAGAAACAAAAGAAACAAAAGAAACAAAAGAAACAAAAGAAATGAAAGAAATGAAAGAAACAAAAGAAACAAAAGAAACAAAAGAAATGACAATGATAAAAGAGATTCCTAGTCTTGAAGTAACAAAGAGATATGAATACCTACAAAAGACAGGCTTGTTTTTCATTTCAGAATCTCATGAGTTCTCAAGACAAAGTGGATAAATCCTGATTGTGGATTAAAGACTCGTAAATGGGAAGAAGTAAAACCTAGTCTCAATAATATGATTAATGCAGTAAAAAAAGTGCGAAGTGAAATATGACACTTAGGAAATTAAGAGAATAAAAGACAAAGTATTAAAGAGAATAAAAGAATCTTAAAGACTAAAGCATGAAATTATTAAGAGAGAAGGAAAAGAATCTAAAGATAAAACTCTTAAATGAGGTTAAAATAAAAAATATAGAATCATGCAGAATCTAAGATTCTATCATTAAGAGATTCAGAGTGCAGAAAGAGATTCTTTGCTTTGACTGCGTTTAAAGCTCAGAATGACAAAATAGATATTTCACAATGTCATTCTGAATTTGCTTTGGTAAGGCTGAAGTATGAGTCTCATTGTTATTCCTAACCGCTTTATCGTCCTGAAACTTCCCCTTGTCATTCTGAACTTGCTTTAGCAAGTGAAGAATCTATAAGATTCTCTTCTACTAGATTCTAAAAGAGCAAAGATTCTCTCTCTGATTATGTGCTTCATTAATATTTCATGAATCTTTGTTTGATTAGAGATTCTAAAGAGAGCAAAGATTCTCAAAGTGAGAAAAGCATTAAGAACCAAGCATGAGAGAATTAAGAGAATAAGAGAGAATCAAGGCATTAAGATTCAACAAGAGAGTAAGAGAATCTAAGCATTAAGAACTAAAGAATCTAAAGATTCAAAGAGAGTAAGAGAATCAAGGCATTAAGATTCAAACATGAGAAAGAACAAGAGAGTAATAATCACAAGGGTAAGAATAAGAGAAAACAAAACAATTAAAATACTAAAGATTCTAAAGCTTTAATAAAACTCTTAAATTAGGCTAAGTGTAGAATCTCAAAAGATTCTACTAGAGATACTTCGCTATGCTTAAGTAATGACAAGTATAAATTTAACCTTACAATCTAAGTAATGACAAGTTTGAGGATTCAGAGATACTTCGGCTAACGCCTTTAGTAATAACCACTGCTCTTGCCTATATTTGTAAATAGGATAAGTTAAATTGTCATTCTGAAGTCTTGTGTAGCAAGGCTGAAGAATCTCTCTATGAGTCTCATTGTTATTCCTAACCGCTTTATCGTCCTAAAACTCCCTCTTGTCATTCTGAACTTTGCTTTAGCAAAGTGAAGAATCTATAAGATTCTCTTCTACTAGATTCTAAAAGAGCAAAGAATCTCTTTCTGATTATGTGCTTCATTAATATTTCATGAATCTTTGTTTGATTAGAGATTCTAAAGAGAGCAAAGAATCTCAAAGTG
>NZ_NXLP01000128.1:0-2274 GCF_003364125.1 Helicobacter sp. MIT 14-3879 | reverse complement strand
GACGCCCTACTAAGAAATTTGGTGCAAATATAAGTTATCAAATCACACAAGGCAATGCCCATTCTGATGCTTTCTCAATGACAAATTATCATCTCTATGGTGGTAGCGACGGATTAAATAATTTTATCAACACAGATACTCCTACAGGCGGACAACCAGAATTTATCAAACACTTTGTACGTGCCAGCATAGAATCTAAAATCAACGATAAAAGTGGCATAATTGGGAGTTTTAATACCACGCAAAGCTTTATCCCCGTGAATGCCTATGCAAACTCTTATATCAATAACGGCACAGTGCTTGATAGCAATCAAAAAACTTTGAAGCGACAAAACTATAATTTCTTTTTTAAAAGCTATTATGACATCGGGGAATCTCTAAGGCTTGAAGCAAGCTACACTTATGCACCCCAATACAATGAATACTTTATTAGAAATACCAAAGATTCAAACTTTTATTTTCTCACAGGTGGGCATCAGCTCGGACTTAAATCCTTTTATGACAATAAATTAGGACTGCTTAACGCACAATTTGGCTTTAGCTTATTGGAGAACTCGCGCGCAGGCTCAGCAAATGATATGAGAATCTGGCATTACAGTGCAGAAAAAAATTGGAATCCGCATGGCAATGCAGGTGAAGGAGGATATGGAAATGTCAATACCACACAAACTGACCTTCATCTTAAAATCAACCAAACCTTTGAGCCGATTAAACTTAGCTTTTGGGAAAATAAAGTTAATGTAGGGCTGGAGTTAGGTTATGTCCATGCCAAATGGGAAAGGGAGCATGATACACTGCAGGGTTTTACGCCAACCACTTATCTCGCAGCAGGGCAAACTTGTAATGATAATTATTGGTGTTCAGCTTCACCTGTGCCAAGCTATCAAAATGGCAACAACGGTGGACAATGGATTTCACAGGCATTTTATTACAAAGCAGGCAAAATCAATGTAAGTAACTTCTCTACTGCTCTCTTTGTCGAAGACAATATGAATTTTTTGTTAGGACAAACAGGAGAAATCAATACACGCTTTGGACTTAGACTAGACTATGATACTTATATGAATAAAGCCCCCATCGCCCCACGCTTCAGCTTAAATTATCTCGCTCCTTGGAATCAATGGGAGAAAGCAAAAGAGTTTGCAACATCATTTAGCTTTGGAGCAAATCGCTATTACGGACGCAATCTCTACACTTATGCCTTGCTTGATGGACGTAACGCTCTAAACTCCCAAATCCAAAGGGACAACGAAACACAGAGTTGGAATGAGGCAAGAGTAACGCAACAATACCGCAATAATACCCGCTTTGAAGAACTCAATGTCCCCTACTCTGATGAACTAATAGCTGGATTCTCACAAAAAATTTATATGTTTAGCTTAAGCGCAAAATATATTCATCGATTCGGACGCGATGAAATCCGAAGAGGATGTTATCATGCAAGTGGGAACTTTATCGGCGGAAGCTGCGGAGCTGACGGTAATCAAGGTACAACAGGCACCAACTACTATCAATACACCAATGATGGACAAAGCAATACCGATGTGGTTACTTTCATGATTCAAAATAATCAGCCTATCGATACCTTTGGAGTGAAACATCACTATTTGCTTGCATTTGATTGGACAAATACGAAGCGAAACTATGGGACTTATGCGGATAACCTAAGCAATGATGAATTAGCAAATGAGTGGATTAGCTATGATAGACAACTCATGCGCTATGCCGATAGACCTGCAGATAATTTTATGCGTCCTTATACCTTGCGACTGAATACCACACATACTTTTCAAATCTGGCGTACCAAATGGCTATGGAACAACTTTCTGCGTTATCGCAGTGGATATAGGGCAATGGCTAACACTAATACCAACGAACAAGATAGCTTTGTGATTAATGGGGTGCTTACCAAAGTGGCAACTTTTAGGGCTTTTGATATTAAGGGAGCATTCACTTGGGATATGCGGATAGGCTTTGAAATCGATATGTGGCATAAAAATACCCTATATGTGAATCTGGATATTTATAATGTGCTAGATTCTAAAGTGATGGCAATTTATAATTTCTCTAGCACAGTGGGGAGTGCAAGATTTGCTGCTACGCCTGTGTATGAAGTGGGCAGACAATTTTGGCTACAAGTGGGGATAAAAAGGTAATGCAGAAATTAATCCATACAATTGAAATAAAATAAAAGTTAAAAAGTTGGTACTTCTTTTTCATTATAGAGGGGCTCTTTTTAGAATCTTAGGATAATTAATCTTGCAATCATAACAT
>NZ_NXLP01000127.1:0-2301 GCF_003364125.1 Helicobacter sp. MIT 14-3879 | reverse complement strand
CTTTCATAAACAATATTCTCAATCACTCTCTTTAATCTTACCTTGTCTTTCTTTATTCTTTTATCTTATGCTTATTATGGGTGGAATCTCTTTTAAAGGCATTGACCCTCAATATTATGAGTTTAAGAAACTATGTAATCTTTATGCTAGAAAAAGGTTAATTGGTGATAAAGACCCAGAAAACTTTGTTTATGGAGACAATGCTGTTTATAAGAAAATAGGAAGTAGAGTTACAGAAATGGCATTTCAACAAGTTGATACACAAGGTAAAATAATATTTTATGAAAATAATACATATTTTTATGATAATTATGGTATATTCCTAAAAGGCGATGAGGGTGCTGGTTGGTATATCGATTTTGGCAATAAAATATTGGATTGTAGTGATTTAAATAAACAATTTAAGAGGTTATTATGAGTAAAGATATAAGAACAAACGAAGCAGATTTAAATTTAGTTAAAAAATTCTTAGCTTATGCAAATTGTGCTGATGCTTCTTATGCCTTAATTTTGTTTATATTTTTACTCATTTTGTTTAATGGTTGCTCACAATATGATAAATTTAAAGAGCTATGTGAAAAAGAATCTTCTCAAACAACTATACACAATGAATGCTATTGGGAAATTTTTTCTAATCGCAAAAAAGGCAATACTCAACACGATGATAAAGGAGAATACTATTATAGTAAAAAATTAAATAAAAAAATATATTTTGATTATCAAAAAGCGAAATATATCAATGTAAGTCAAAAAGATATAGGTAAAATCACAGACACTATTTTTGAGGCATATTATGACAATATACATTATGCTACAATACATAGTTATTCTTATTCTCGCAAAGGAATATTTTTAGGTGGAGATGAAGCAAATGGTTTTCACTTTTATTATGAAAAAACAGATTATTGTAAAGATATAGGATACTAAAAATGAGTAAAGATATAAGAACACAAGAGGCAAAGTTAGATTTAGTTAAAAAGTTTTTAGACTACGCAGAATGTGCTGATGCTTCTTATGCCCTATTAGAACCTGTATTTGAGGGGGTAGTTAAAGATAAAAAAGATGAAAGAAATAAAAGGAAGTTTTAGTAATATGTTTGTATATATTATCTTGTTATCAATATGTGTAACGATACTATATATCATAATGAGAATCTTAATATTTTTTATTAATAAAATGTTTAATAAACGATTTTCTAAATCTTTGGCTTTAATATTGCCCTGTTATTTTATTGTATCTTTTATCTTATTTCAAGAATCTTCATTAAAATTCTTTGACCCACAATATTATATCCATAAAACTATCTGCGAAAAAAGCGGCATCTATGTTTATAATAGAGAACTTTATGAAAAAATTAATAATAGAGAATATATAAAAATCACTAGATGCATACCGCCAATATTTGAAAAGCAGTCATATTCTAGAATATCGCCACAGTTAGAAGCATATTGTGATGAAGAACATCGTTATGTTTATTATAGCTTAGATTATGAATATAATATTCTTGGCATAACTGCAAATGTTATAATTGAAAGAGAAAGTCCATTTGTAATATCTGAACGTTGCTTATTATTAAATCGCTTAAGTGATAGAATTATTTATATGAATGAGTAATAGCTATGTTGAAGAATATTCAAACACAAAATGCCGATTTAAACTTAGTTAAGAAATTTTTAGATTACGCTAATTGTGCCGATGCAAGTTATGCAATGCTGCATTATGTAAATTATGTGAAAAAAGATAGTGAAGATAAAAATGAACAAGGTGATAAACAAACTTTAGGATATAAATTCAATAATCAAAACTCTACTTATGCAAGAGCTATTGAAGCTAGATTCAATGAGGATAAAATAGGAGATTGGTGCATTCCTTTTATTGATAAATGTCTTACAACCAAACCTAGAATATCTGATAATGACATTACCCAAGTAGGACTTTATGATAAACTTAGCGATAGAACCATAAACTTTACTTCTCGCTTTAAACTTCTACATCACCAACCAAATACTACTTCAGGATTCTCTGCAACTTTATTTGAGGACTTAGGAGAGCTAGATAAAGAGTTAGACAATAAAACAAATACAAGAAAAAAGCTAGAAAAAGATAAACAATATATTTTAGCTATTCGTGGCACAGAATTCCCCTTAGGAATCTTTAATGATATAGCAGAAGCTGATGTATCATTAGCCCTAAATTCTCTCTCTAATCATCAATATATAGATATGCTAAAGTTTTATTGTGAATGTGTAGATAAATATCCATCTCTACATAAAGATAATAATCTAATAATAGTAGGACATT
>NZ_NXLP01000034.1:0-14503 GCF_003364125.1 Helicobacter sp. MIT 14-3879 | reverse complement strand
GAATTTAATAAATTTTGCTGGTTTAGCTCAGTTGGTAGAGCAGCTGCCTTGTAAGCAGCAGGCCGGGGGTTCAAGTCCCTTAACCAGCTCCATTAACATTAACTACTAAATTTAATGGTTTTTCAAGTTTTTGAAATAACTAGTTTTAGGATTGATTATTTTCAGTGTTTGACCAGTCTTTGATATTAGGGTGAGTTACTCAAGTGGCCAACGAGGGTAGACTGTAAATCTGCTGTCCATGACTTCCGTGGTTCGAATCCACGACTCACCACCACTATCAGATTCTAAAAATCATTTTGCGGGAATAGCTCAGTTGGCTAGAGCATCAGCCTTCCAAGCTGAGGGTCGCGGGTTCGAGCCCCGTTTCCCGCTCCAAATCATTTGAATAAACGCCATAGAGTAACTGGGAGCTGATTAAATTAAGATTACTTCATAATTTATCACTGCATAGGAATATTCTTGGGCATTCATTTCAAATCTGCGCCCATATAGCTCAGCGGCAGAGCACTTCCTTGGTAAGGAAGAGGTCGGCGGTTCAATCCCGCTTATGGGCTCCAGTTTTTTGTTTGAATTATTAAGATTCAGTTTGTTAATTTTATTTAGGAGACAGTTATGGCTAAAGAGAAATTTAATAGAAATAAGCCCCATGTGAATGTGGGGACAATAGGGCATGTCGATCATGGCAAAACAACTTTGAGTGCCGCTATTTCGGCTGTTTTAGCTACAAAAGGTCTAGCAGAACTTAAAGATTATGATAATATAGATAATGCCCCAGAGGAAAAGGAGCGGGGTATTACTATTGCAACTTCTCATATTGAATATGAGACAGAGAACAGACATTATGCGCATGTAGATTGCCCCGGACATGCAGACTATGTAAAAAATATGATTACTGGTGCAGCACAAATGGATGGTGCAATTTTGGTTGTGTCAGCATCTGATGGTCCTATGCCACAAACAAGAGAGCATATTTTGCTTTCAAGGCAGGTTGGTGTGCCGTATATTGTTGTATTTTTAAATAAACAAGATATGCTTGATGACCCAGAACTATTAGAATTAGTAGAAATGGAAGTACGCGATTTATTGAGCGAATACGAGTTTCCCGGAGATGATACTCCTATTATCGGTGGTTCTGCTCTTAAGGCTCTTGAAGAAGCTAAAGCAGGTAATGTAGGTGAATGGGGAGAAAAAATCCTACAACTTATGGAAGCAGTTGATAATTACATTCCTACTCCCAAAAGAGATATAGAAAAAACTTTTCTTATGCCGGTAGAGGATGTTTTTTCCATTGCTGGTCGTGGAACAGTTGTAACAGGAAGAATTGAAAGAGGTGTTGTCAAGGTAGGCGATGAGGTAGAGATAGTTGGAATCCGGGATACACAAAAGACGACTGTTACAGGCGTAGAGATGTTTCGCAAAGAAATGGAACAGGGCGAAGCAGGAGATAATGTCGGTGTGCTTTTGAGGGGAACTAAAAAAGAAGAGGTAGAAAGAGGTATGGTGCTTTGTAAACCGGGTTCTATTACTCCTCATAAAAAATTTGAAGCCGAAATTTATGTGCTTAAGAAAGAGGAAGGAGGGAGACATACCCCCTTTCACAATAATTATCGCCCACAATTCTATGTAAGAACAACAGATGTTACGGGTACAATTCATTTGCCAGAAGGGACTGACTTAGTTATGCCGGGTGATAATCTTAAAATTACCGTTGAGTTATTGAATCCTATTGCTTTAGAGCTTGGGACAAGATTTGCTATTCGCGAAGGTGGCAAAACTGTAGGTGCAGGCGCAGTAACCAATATTATTGAATAATGCTATGAGGTTTAAAAATGGCAAAAGGTAATGTAGTAAAAATTGGACTAAAGTGTTCAGAATCTGGTGATATTAATTATAGCACCACAAAAAATGCAAAAACAAACACAGAAAAACTGGAGCTAAAAAAATTCTGCCCAAGATTAAATAAACATACTATACATAAAGAAGTAAAGTTAAAAACTAGCTGATTTATGTTTGTGTTTTATGATTACTGTGGAATTAGCAATGATTCTGCAGGATTGGATAATAGAATTGATTAAGGGAAGGTCAGTAGCTCCAATGGTTAGAGCATCGGTCTCCAAAACCGAGTGTTGAGGGTTCGAATCCTTCCTGACCTGCCATGAAATTTATATTGTTATATTTTGGTCTATTTGAGATATTAAATAATTCTCAAGGTTTATGAAATGAAATTTATGAAATATTATAGAGATGCCAAAGAAGAATTAAGTAAGGTTATTTTTCCAACAAAGGAACAGATACGCAATGCTTATATTTCTGTGATTGTTGTTGTGACAGTGATTACCTTATTTTTAGCATTAGTGGATGTTATTTTACGTTTTCTAGTAACTAATCTAATATCTTAGAATTTAAGGAAAGTTATGGAATTTGAATGGTATGCAATACAGACTTATTCTGGGAGTGAGCAATCTGTTAAAAAAGCCATTGAGAATCTTATTGAGCAAAATAATGCCAAACATCGTTTAAAAGCCATTATTGTTCCAACGGAAGATATTTTTGAAATCAAAGATAAAAAAAAGAAGACTGTTCAAAAGAGTATTTACCCCGGGTATGTATTTGTACATATTAATTTGGATACAGAATTGTGGCATTTAATACAGTCTTTACCTCGTGTAGGAAGATTTATTGGAGAAAGTAAAAAACCTACTCCTTTGAATGATGATGATATTAACAATATTCTGGATAAGGTTCAAAATAGACCTGCTCCTAGACCAAAGGTTTCTTTTACAGCTGGCGAGGTTGTTCGTATCACGGAGGGTCCTTTTGCTAATTTTACGGGTATTGTCGAAAGTTATGATATGCAAAATAAAAAACTCACGCTCAATGTTTCTATTTTTGGACGCAATACTCCTATAGAAATTAATGATGTTCAAGTGGAAAAAGATTTTAGTTAAAGAGAGTCTTTGATTCTATAATGCAAGGGCATGGCTATGTTTTTTATGACTATCAAGGTATATAATTTGAGAGACAGAAATCTTCAGTCTTGAAAGAATAAAATTTTAATATTTTTTTTTTAATTTATTTTTAAGGATTAAGGTATGGCGAAAAAAATCGTAGGTGAGTTAAAGCTACAGATTCCAGCAGGTAAGGCAAATCCTTCTCCTCCTGTTGGTCCTGCTCTTGGGCAAAGAGGTGTAAATATTATGGAATTTTGTAAAGCTTTTAATGAGAAAACGAAAGATATGGGTAATTTTAATATACCTGTTATTATTACAGTGTATCAAGATAAAAGCTTTACTTTTATTACAAAAAAACCGCCTGTTACAGATTTAATTAAAGCGAGTGCTAAGATTGGTAAGGGTTCTGATAATCCATTGAAAAATAAAGTTGCTAGACTAACACAAGCCCAATTAGAAGAGATTGCTAAAACTAAATTAGAAGACCTCAATACTTCTGATATTGAGGAAGCTAAACGAATAGTTGCAGGAAGTGCTAGAAGTATGGGTGTTGAAATAGTAGATTAAATTCGGAGAATATCAATGAAAAAAAACAAACTCTCAAAAAGATTGCAAGCCTTATCTCAAAAAGTTGACTGTAATAAGATTTATGATATGGAATCTGCTGTGAATACTGTGAAATCTTTAGCTTCTGCTAAATTTGATGAAACCGTTGAAGTGGCTCTGAGATTAGGTGTAGATCCAAGACATGCTGACCAAATGATTCGTGGAGCAGTTGTGTTGCCTCATGGAACGGGTAAAAAAATACGTGTAGCTGTTTTTGCTAAAGATTTAAAGGCAGATGAAGCACGTAAAGCAGGGGCAGATGTTGTAGGAGATGAGGATTTGGTTGAGCAAATCAAAAATGGCAATGTTGATTTTGATATAGTTATTGCTACGCCAGATATGATGCCTCTTGTAGGAAAGGTTGGTAGAATATTAGGACCAAAAGGCATAATGCCTAACCCAAAAACAGGCACGGTTACTCCAGATGTAGCAAAAGCGGTTAGTAATGCAAAGAGCGGACAAGTTAATTTTCGTGTAGATAAAAAAGGTAATATTCATAGTCCTATTGGAAAGGCAAGCTTCACAGAAGATAAGCTTCTTGATAACCTTATACAATTTGTTAAAACAATTAACCGTTTAAAACCTAGCACTGCTAAAGGTAAATATATCCGTTCAAGCAATCTTTCTTTGACAATGAGTCCCTCTGTCAAATTAGATTCCCAAGAACTTATGGAAGTTAAGTAAATTGTAGGTTAAATTTTCCAATAGAGAGTTTGTTATTCTCTTCGTTATACTAAGATGGGGGACAATTACCAATAATTTGTGTTTATGAGGCTTATATAACACAAGAATGAATATTAAGACAGCTTAGGAGTAAAGAAGCGTAATGATTGAGAACAGAGCAATAATAAGCTGTGAGTATCTCCGCTACATGTATTGTCTGGATTTTCATTTGGTTTTAATGTATTTGTTTTGCATTCTTATGATAATAAGATTTATAGATTTGGTGATATGCAAAATAAAATCACATTAAAAATCTATTTGCTTAGTTTATTTTTGCAATTTTATAATTATTTATAAGAATATATTTTATCTTGGGACTGAAGACTACTGGGGCGTTAGCTTAAAAATTACCCCGTATTAGGTTAGATGTCTGAAAGGAGGAAACATGACACGACAAGACAAAAAAAACTTAGTAGCGCGTTTAACGGAAAGCTTTAAGAGTGCAAATGCTATGATTGTTTGTGATTATAAGGGTTTGAATGTCAAGCAGTTAGAGTCTTTACGAAGAGATTCTAAAAACGCAGGCATTCAAGTGCGAGTCATCAAGAATAAACTTGCTAGCATTGCTTTAAAAGAAGCAGGTTATTTGCCATCAGAATTGAAAGATACTAATATTTATATTTGGTCTAATGACCAAATATCTCTTGCAAAAGTAGTTTGTAAATTTCAAGAAGCAAATAGCGAATGTTGCAGTGTGAAATTTGGCTATTTTGACGGTGAGATTGTAGATTCAAAACATATTGAATCTGTATCCAAACTACCAAGTAAAGAAGAACTTATTGGTATGTTGCTGTCAGTTTGGACTGCACCAGCAAGATATTTTGTTACGGGATTAGACAATTTAAAAAAACATAAAGAAGAACTAGGAGCTTAAATATGGCGATTTCAAAAGAAGAAGTATTAGAATATATTGGTAATTTATCAGTTTTAGAATTATCTGAACTTGTAAAAGCCTTTGAAGAAAAGTTTGGCGTGAGTGCTGCCCCAACAGTTGTAGCAGGTGCAGCAGCAGCAAGTGGTGCAGCAGCAGTTGAAGAAAAAACAGAATTTGATGTTGTTCTTGTTGAAACAGGTGCAAATAAAATTAATGTTATCAAAGCTGTGCGTGAAATTACAGGCTTAGGCTTAAAAGAAGCAAAGGATGCTGCAGAAAAAACACCCAATACCCTCAAAGAGGCAGTGAGCAAAGAAGATGCAGAAAACTTTAAGAAAAAACTTGAAGATGCAGGTGCAAAAGTAGAAATAAAATAAGCATTTTTCGCTTTGTAGCCGTATCATGCCAGCATTAAGCACAGACAAATTCGCTTATTGCTTGCTTGATAAGACGGCTTTTTATTATCTACAAATATTCTCTATGTCTTAGTAATTGTTAGGACATATAGAGTCTTTGGTTTTTTAATATTGAGTAAAGGTTGTAATCATGGGCAAAAGATTGACAAATACTAGATTAAGGGCAGATTTTTCTAAGAATCAGAAGGAATTGGAAGTTCCTAATTTATTAATGTTGCAAAAAGCAAGTCATGATTCATTTTTGTATTCTAATAACGGCAAGGAAAGTGGTATAGAGAAAGTTCTAAAGTCCATATTTCCTATTCAAGATTCTGCAGGAAGAGTTACCTTAGAATATGTAGGTTGTGAGTTTGGCAAACAGAAATATACTATTCCTGAAACAATGATAAGAGGGCTTACTTATTCTATTCCCCTTAAGATTAAAATTCGCTTGATTCTATGGGATAAAGATGAAAAAGGTGAGCAAATTGGAGTAAAAGACATTAAAGAGCAAACCATCTATGTTCGCGAGATTCCATTGATGACTGACCGTGTTTCTTTTATTATTAACGGCGTAGAGAGAGTGGTTGTCAATCAGCTACATAGGAGTCCGGGCGTTATCTTTAAAGAAGAAGAATCTAATACTTCGGCAAATAAGCTTATTTATACAGGACAGATTATTCCCAATATGGGTGCATGGCTTTATTTTGAATATGATGCAAAAGATATTATGTATGTGAGGATTAATAAACGTCGAAAGATGCCTGTTACCATTCTCTTTAGAGCATTAGGATACAGTAAGCAGCAAATTATTCAAATGTTTTATCCCATTCTTAATGTTAGCATTAAGGATAATAAGTTTTTTATTCCTTTTGATCCTAGCACCTTAGAGGGTAGTCTCGAATATGACTTAAAGAATGACAAAGGGGAGGTCATTTTACCCTCAGGAAAAAGATTTAATAATAAGCGTATAGGGGATTTAAAAGAGAAAGGCATTAAATATGACAAAATAGAATATCCCATGCAGAATCTTACAGTCTCTTATCTTGCAGAACCTTTATATCATCCAGATACAAATGAGATTGTGCTAGATTCTCTTACGCTATTAAATGAAGCAAACCTTAAGAAAATTTGCGACCTAAGAATTAAAGAATTTAAAGTCATTAACGACACAGCCTCTGGCTATGATAATTCTATCATCAACTCTTTTCTTGCGGATATAGAGAGTCTCAAGATTATTCGACAAACTGAAAAAATAGATAACGAAAATGATTTAGCTGCAATCAGAATCTATAAGGTTATGCGTCCAGCTGAACCTGTAACCAAAGAAGTAGCAAAAAAATTCATTGAGCAATTATTTTTTGATCCATCTCGTTATGATCTCACAGGAGTTGGACGCATGAAGATGAATCATAAACTTAATCTGAGTGTTCCAGACTATATTACTGTGCTAACTTACAATGATATTATTGAGACTGTTAAATATCTTATGCAAGTGCGTAACGGTAAGGGGAGAATCGATGATAGAGACCATTTAGGAAATAGAAGAATTCGTGCTATAGGAGAATTATTGGCTAACGAGTTGCATACAGGGCTTGTCAAAATGCAAAAGTCTATTAAAGATAAGCTTACACAGCAAACTTCATTTGAAAATATCATGCCACATGATTTAATAAGCTCTAAAATGATTACTAGCACAATTATGGAATTCTTTGCTAGTGGGCAACTTTCGCAGTTTATGGACCAAACTAATCCGTTATCAGAGATTACACACAAGAGGAGGTTATCGGCACTTGGTGAGGGAGGTTTAGTCAAAGAGAGAGTAGGGTTTGAGGCAAGAGATGTTCATCCGACTCATTACGGCAGAATCTGTCCTATTGAGACACCAGAGGGACAAAATATCGGATTAATCAACACGCTTTCAACTTATACACGCGTCAATGATTTGGGTTTTATTGAGTCTCCGTATAAAAGAGTTGTAGATGGCAAAGTAACTGATGAAATTGTATATCTTACAGCCACACAAGAAGATGGCAAGATTATTGCGCCTGCTAATACATTTATAGGTTCCAAGGGTAAGATTATCGATGGATTAATAGAAACTCGATGTGGAGGTGAAATTTCTTTACGCAAAGCAGAAGAAGTTGATCTTATTGATTTAAGTCCTAGAATGCTAGTTGGTGTTGCTGCTTCACTTATTCCGTTTTTAGAGCATGACGATGCAAACCGTGCGCTTATGGGTTCAAATATGCAACGGCAAGCAGTTCCTCTTTTAAAACCGGATGCGCCAATTGTTGGTACGGGTATTGAAGGGGTGATAGCCAGAGATTCTTGGGAAGCAATTAAAGCCAAACAATCGGGTACTATAGAAAAAGTTGACGGTAGAAATATCTATATTTTGGGCGAAAACGAAAATGGTGCTTATATTGATAGCTATTCAATGCAAAAAAACATGCGGACTAACCAAAATACGAGTTTTACGCAACGTCCTATTGTAAAAGTTGGCGACAAGATTAAGGCTGGACAAATCATTGCTGATGGTCCGAGTATGGATAACGGTGAATTAGCTTTAGGTAAAAATATTCGTGTGGCTTTTATGCCATGGAATGGCTATAACTTTGAAGATGCCATTGTAGTGAGTGAGAAGCTTATAAGAGACGATGCCTTTACTTCGATTCATATTTATGAAAAAGAGATTGAGGCAAGAGAGCTAAAACATGGTGTGGAGGAAATTACTACGGATATTCCTAATACAAGGGAAGAAGATTTGTTGCACCTTGATGAAAGCGGGATTGTTAAAATCGGGACTTATGTAACAGGTGGCATGATTCTAGTAGGAAAGGTAACACCAAAAGGCGATGTTAAGCCCACTCCAGAAGAGAGATTATTGCGTGCTATTTTTGGAGAAAAAGCAGGGCATGTTGTTAATAAGTCTCTCTATTGTCCTCAAAGTATGGAGGGATATGTTGTTGATGTGAAAATCTTTACAAAAAAAGGTTATGAAAAGGATTCTCGTGCAAGAAGAGCTTATGAAGAAGAGAAATCAAGTCTTGATATAGAGCACCATGAGCAACTTACTATGCTTAATAAAGAAGAGATGCTTAGAATCTCTTTCATGCTATCCAAAGAACCTTTGAATGCAGAAGCAAAGATTAATGATAAAAAGTTTAAGAAAGGCGACCTCATTCCTAGAGAGGAGCTTGAGGATATTAATCGCTTTGCACTTAATACACTCATTAAAAGCTATTCAAAAGCTATTCAAGATAGATATGAACTCATTAAAAACAATTTCTTAGAGCAAAAGAGAGTTTTGGGTGTGGAGCACGAAGAAAAACTCTCTATTTTGGAAAAAGATGATATTTTGCCAAACGGTGTAGTGAAGCTTGTAAAAATCTATATTGCCACTAAAAGAAAGTTAAAAGTTGGCGATAAAATGGCAGGAAGACACGGCAACAAAGGGATTGTCAGTAATATTGTGCCAGCAGTAGATATGCCTTATACCGAAGATGGTGAGCCTGTCGATATTGTGCTTAATCCTTTGGGTGTGCCAAGCCGTATGAATATTGGACAGATTCTTGAAGTACATTTAGGGCTAGTTGGGAAACGTTTTGGCGAACAGATTGAACAGCAATTAAAAGATTCTGCCTACCAATTTAGTGAGAATCTTAAGACTAAACTCATAGAAATTGCCCAAGCGGTTAATGAGGAACAAGAAATAATTGATATATTAAATCAAGCGAGCCAAGAAGAGATTCTAGCGTATGCTAAGGACTGGAGTAATGGTGTAAAATTTGCTATTCCTGTATTTGAGGGGATTTCACAGGAAAAGTTCAGCAAACTCTTTGAAATGGCAAAAATTGATACGGACGGTAAAACTATTCTTTATGATGGTAAAACGGGTGAAAAAATTAAAGAACGTGTTAATGTTGGTTATATGTATATGCTAAAACTTCATCATTTGGTCGATGAAAAAGTGCATGCAAGAAGCACAGGACCCTATTCTTTGGTTACGCAACAACCTGTGGGAGGCAAAGCATTATTTGGTGGTCAGCGATTTGGTGAAATGGAGGTTTGGGCATTAGAAGCTTATGGTGCAGCACATACCCTTAAGGAAATGCTTACCATTAAGTCAGATGATGTTAATGGCAGAAAGGAGGCTTATGAAGCTATTACTAAGGGTTTTCCTGTTGGAGATTCTGCTATTCCAGAAACTTTTTATGTCCTCACAAAAGAATTGCAGTCTTTAGCTCTTGATGTTAATGTGTATGGCGATGAAATTGATGAAAATGGGACAAGCAAACCTTTGATTGTGAGTGAAAATGAAAAAGAAAGACCCAAAGATTTCAGCGCATTTCAACTTGTTTTGGCTAGTCCAGAGAAGATTCGTTCATGGAGTAGAGGTGAAGTAAAAAAGCCAGAGACAATAAACTACCGCACTCTTAAGCCTGAAAGAGATGGATTATTTTGCACTAAGATATTTGGACCTGTACGTGATTATGAATGTCAATGCGGCAAGTATAAAAAGGGACGCTATAAAGATATAGTGTGCGAAAAATGTGGTGTCGAGGTAACCACAGCAAAAGTTCGCCGCTCGAGAATGGGACACATTGAGCTTGTAACCCCTGTCGCACATATTTGGTATGTGAGTTCTCTGCCCAGTCGTATTGGAACTTTAATTGGGGTAAAGATGAAAGACCTAGAGAGAGTTTTATACTATGAAGCATATATTGTAAAAAATGCGGGTGAAGCTTTTTATGACAATGAATCAACTAAAAGGGTTATGAAATATGATGTTCTCAATGAAGAACAGTTTAAGAATATTAATGGACGTTTTGAACACACAGGTTTTGAAGCACAAATGGGTGGTGAGGCGGTTAAAGAACTTTTAGAAGAATTAGATTTGGTTGCTTTACTACATTCTTTGAAAGCTGATATTGCGGCTACTAGCTCTGAAGCGAAGAAGAAATCTTTTGTTAAGCGATTAAAGGTTGTAGAAAGCTTCCTTAATTCAGGCAATCGCCCTGAATGGATGATGCTTAGTGTATTGCCCGTATTGCCACCGGATTTACGTCCTCTTGTTGCTCTTGACGGTGGAAAATTTGCAGTTAGCGATGTTAATGATTTGTATCGACGTGTTATTAACCGTAATCAAAGATTAAAGAGGCTAATTGAATTAGATGCACCAGAAATTATTGTACGCAACGAGAAAAGAATGCTACAAGAATCTGTAGATGCTTTGTTTGATAACGGCAGAAATTCCAATGCAGTTAAGGGAGCTAACAAACGACCGCTTAAATCTCTTTCTGAAATTATTAAAGGAAAACAAGGGAGATTTCGACAAAATTTACTTGGAAAACGTGTAGATTTTTCAGGAAGAAGTGTTATTGTTGTGGGACCAAATTTGCGAATGGATCAATGTGGATTGCCCAAAAACATGGCTATTGAACTCTTTAAACCGCACTTGTTAGCTAAGCTTGAAGAAAAAGGATATGCAAAACATATCAAGCAAGCCAAAAAAATGATAGACCAAAAATCAAATGAGGTTTGGGAATGTTTGCAAGAAATTATTGAGGGTTATCCCGTTATGCTTAATCGTGCGCCTACTTTACATAAGCAATCAATCCAAGCCTTTCATCCAAAACTTATTGATGGAAAAGCTATTCAGTTGCACCCTCTTGTTTGTTCGGCATTTAATGCCGATTTTGATGGCGATCAAATGGCGGTACATGTCCCCTTATCTAAGGAGGCAATTGCAGAGTGCAAGATTCTTATGCTTAGCTCCATGAATATTTTATTGCCTGCAAGCGGTAAGCCCGTGGTAGTACCCAGTCAGGATATGGTTTTAGGACTTTATTATTTAAGTCTTGAAAAGCCAGATTCTAAAGGTGAGCATAAATTATTTTCTAATTTTAATGAGATAGCTATGGCACTTGAATTTGGAGGGCTTGATATTAATAGTGCGATTCGCGTTGTGATTGATAGACATGTATTGACAACTACTGCAGGCAGAATGGTGATTAAGTCAATATTGCCAGATTTTGTTTTACCGCATTTATGGAATCGTGTTTTGAAAAAGAAGGATATTTCTAATCTTATTGACTGTGTTTATAAAGAAGGCGGTGTAGGACTGACTGCGACTTTTCTTGATAATCTAAAAGATTTGGGTTTTAAATATGCAACAAAAGCGGGCATTTCTATTTCTGCTGCAGATATTATCATTCCAGAATCTAAACAAAAAATGATTGAAGATTCTAAAGAAAAAGTGCGACAAATTCAAATTCAAGCTGAACAAGGCGTGCTTACTACACAAGAAAGGTATAACAAAATCATTGATATTTGGACGGAAACAAATGATAAAATGGCAAAGGAAATGATGAAAATCATAGAGCAAGATAAAGGAGGCTTTAATCCTATCTATATGATGGCAGATTCTGGTGCTAGAGGAAGTGCTACACAAATTAGGCAACTTTCAGCAATGCGTGGGCTTATGGCAAAACCAGATGGAAGTATTATTGAAGCACCAATTATTTCAAACTTTAAAGAAGGTTTGAATGTTTTGGAATATTTTACTTCTACGCATGGAGCTAGGAAGGGTTTGGCAGATACAGCACTGAAAACCGCAAATGCAGGTTACTTGACAAGAAAGCTCATTGATGTGAGTCAAAATGTAAAAATTACGATGGAGGATTGCGGTACGCACGAAGGTGTGGAAATTACGGATATTGCAGTTGGCAATGAAATGATAGAACCCTTGCAAGAGAGGATTGTTGGACGCGTAACGGCTACAGAAGTGTATGACCCCATTACACGAGAGGTATTAGTGCATGAAAGCAAACTTATCAATGAAGAGATTGCTAGGCAAATTACTAATGCAGGTGTTCGTTCCGTGAATATCCGTACTTCTACGACATGTAAGGCATTAAAGGGTATTTGCGCAAAGTGTTATGGATTAAATCTTGGAGAGGGTAAGATGAGTGTTTCTGGCGATGCAGTAGGCGTTATTGCAGCACAGTCTATTGGTGAGCCCGGAACACAGCTTACTTTAAGAACATTCCATGTTGGAGGAACTGCTAGCAGGAGTCAGGAAGAAAACCAAGTCATTGCAGAGAAAGAAGGTTTTATCCGCTATTATAATATTGAACCTTATATTAACAGAGAAGGAAAGACCATTATTTCTAATAGGAGAAACGCGTCTATTTTACTGGTTGAACCAAAGATTAAGGCACCTTTTGATGGGGTATTACAGATAGAAAATGCCCATGATAGAGTGATTTTGATTCTTACTGGGAATGGACAAGAGAAGAAATATGAACTCAATAAAAGTGATATAGCTACTCCAAGAGAATTAGCTGGTGTTATTGGAAAGATAGAGGGTAAAATTTATATTCCACATGACACAGGATATAAGGTTAAAAAAGGTGGCAGCATTGCCGATGCAATTAAAGATGGCTGGAATGTTCCTAATAGAATCCCCTATGCTAGCCAACTACATATTAATGATAATGAACCTGTTCCTCAAGATATTTATGCTAAGGCTGACGGTATTGTAAAATATTACCGTTTATATTCTGACCAATTCGAACGTTTTAGAGATGTTACACAGGGTATGATTGTGAATGAAAAAGGATTATTTGCTGTTATTGCAGATTCTGATGATAGAGAAGCTTGTAGGCATTATATCGCTAGAGGTTCTAAAATCGAAGTTAAAGATAATGAGCATGTCAGTAAAGTAACTAAATTGGCAAGTAAAAATAGCGATAAGGATTCCCTTATCGCTTCATGGGACGCCTATAATACCTTAGTCATTTCTGATATTGCTGGCGTAGTAAAGTATCGAGATATTATAGCAGGCACAACAGTAATTGAAAAAGAAGATGAAAAAACACATATTAAATCTTTAACTGTGCAAGAATATATTCCACAGGGTTATAAGCCAGCTATTATTGTAATAGATTCAGAAGGTAAAGAACAGACCTATAATTTAGAGCCAAAAAGCGTGCTTTTGATTAATGATGGAGCAAATGTACAACTTGCTGATATTCTTGCAAAAGTTCCTAAAGCTACCATTAAATCAAAAGACATTACAGGTGGGTTACCTCGCGTCTCTGAACTTTTTGAGGCAAGAAAACCAAAAGACATAGCAGTATTGGCTGAAATTGATGGTTATGTGAGTTTTGGTAAAGCTATTCGAGGTAAAGAAAAAATTATTGTTACTGCAGATGATGGCAGACAAACCGAATATTTAGTTGATAAATCTAAGCAGATTCTGGTTCGTGAAGGTGAATTTGTGCATGCAGGAGAAATGTTGAGCGACGGTATCATGAGTAGTCATGATATTTTGAGAATCAATGGTGAAAAAGAATTGCATAAATACATTGTAAGTGAGGTACAACAAGTGTATCGCCGACAAGGAGTAAGTATCGCTGATAAACATATTGAGATTATTATCTCTCAAATGCTAAGACAAGTAAGAATCTTAGATAGTGGAGATACAAAGTTTATCGAGGGAGATTTGGTGAGTCGAAGATACTTTAGAGAAGAAAATGAGAAAATGTTACGACAAGGAGGTAGTCCAGCTATTGCAGAACCCGTGTTGCTTGGCATCACGAGGGCTGCTATCAGTAGTGATTCTATTATTTCTGCAGCGTCTTTTCAGGAAACTACCAAGGTCTTGACAGAAGCAAGTATTTCAGCGAAAAAAGATTTTTTGGAGGATTTGAAAGAAAATGTTGTTTTAGGTCGCATGATTCCAGTTGGGACGGGTTTATATAGGAATAAAAAAGTATTGATTAAGCACAATAAAGAAGAACTGTAAGTTTAATCTAAATTTTTTTTCAGTATAATAGCAATTTCTAAAAATTTTAATTAAGGATGTGTATGTGCCAACAATTAATCAGTTGATTCGCAAGGAAAGAAAAAAAGTTATTAAAAAAACTAAGTCTCCTGCATTGGTG
>NZ_NXLP01000033.1:0-14515 GCF_003364125.1 Helicobacter sp. MIT 14-3879 | reverse complement strand
CCCATAAAGATTCTACCTTTATTCAAGAAGAAGCTATCAAGATGATGACGATACACGGTGCAAAAGGATTAGGGTTTAAGTATGTTATTTATTTAGATATAGATGCCCATAAGCCAGCTCCAATTAGTAAGATTCTTTATGACTATGAGGGAATATATCTTAAAAGAATAAGACTTGACAATATCCCCGAAGCACGCGATAGTGCATTAGAATCTCTCGTGCAAGAAACAAAGCAAAGAGAAGACGGTGAAGAGCATAATATTTTGTATGTTGCTTGCACAAGGGCTAAAGAAGGGTTATATATCTTTGCAAATACACAGAGTTATAGTGCATTAACACTAAATCTAAGCAGTCAAGATAACAGAGGCGAACCCTTGTCTGAAAAAAACATTCTACAAAAAACAAATGAAAATTTCCTTACTCAGCCTTTAACAGACGCTGCTGAAATTCCAAATGGCAAGCAATTACCGTCAATGACGTATCACCAAGAGATAGCCAATCATTATTCAACAATTATTTTTACTCTGCCATTTGTCAAATCAACACAAGATGAATTCCTAAGACATGAGGAAATATCGTATGCAATTAGCACAGACATGAAGCATAAACAAATCATTGGGATTATCTCACACTTAAGTCTTGAACTTATGTTAGGCTATAAGATGCAATCCATTATGCCCGTACTTTTTGCGCAGTATGGATTTTATATCCCTCAAGATAAACTTGATAAGATTATTCAAAAAGTGCAGCATCTTTTTGAGGGAGATTTACACAATATCTTAGACCTTAAAAACTGCAAAATCAAATGCGAATGTTCTTTTTTACGACAAGATAATACTATGCAAAGGCTTGATGCACTACTAAAACAAGGTGATACATTTTGCATTCTTGAATTTAAAAGCACAGAAAAATTGAATGAAACTCTTATGAGAGAGCATACCCTACAAGTAGAATCCTATAAGAATTTTATCGCAAAGCTAGCGGCACAATCACTCTTCCCATTAACCATAAAAGGCTATATTATCTATTTACAAGATAATATTGTTTTCAAAGAAATAATTTCACAAGAATCTTAATTTTAAAGTATATCAATGGCATCAGAATCTTATAATCATCTGCATTATTCTACTGACGACCGATCAAGCAACAGTACGCTTAAAAACTTTATCACACACGAATCTTTTGGCGGTGTTCTTTTATTCTTTGCTGTTGTATTTGCTATGATTATTGCGAATACAAATTTTGGTGTTGTGTATAATGAAATCTGGGAGATGTATTTAGATTTTAGCATAGGTGGCTATAAGCTTGTCCATATTAGCGTGCTACATTTTATCAATGACGTACTGATGTCTTTCTTCTTTCTTATGGTGGGGCTTGAGATGAAACGTGAGGTGCTTTATGGTGAATTGGCTGGTTTTAAATCTGTAAGTTTTTCTGTGTTTGGGGCTATTGGCGGACTCATTTTGCCTAGTATTATTTATATCTATCTGAATTATAACACATCAAGTGCGCATGGCTTTGGGGTAGCTATGAGTACTGATACGGCATTTGCCTTGGGAGTACTCCTGCTTCTAGGAAAGAGAATTCCTAATGTTGTGAAAATCTTTCTGGTTACTTTAGCTGTGGCAGATGATTTAGGTGCTATTAGCGTTATTGCGATTTTTTATACTGAACAGATTAATTGGTTTTTTATCTATTTCGGTATAGTCTTTTTGATTATTTTGATTATTTTCAACTACTTAGATGTGAAATACTTGTCGCTATATTTTGCAGTAGGAATCCTACTTTGGTTATGTCTCTTTTTTAGTGGTGTACATGCGACTGTGGGGGCTGTTCTTCTTGCCTTTACTATACCGGGCAAATCACAAATTTCACGTCACAGTTATCTTGGCTTAAAAGTTGCATATAATAAATTATATTTCCAAACAAAAGCAGATTTTACTACCTTCGAACCCCTACAATATGAGGAAACAAATAGGCTGGGAGCGATTATTTATGGATTCAAAGATTTTTTTAAGAGTTCATATCGCAATATTAAGAATTTCATTAGCCCTAAAAGCGATGCGGAACGTGAAATTGATATGCACAAAGAACACCAAAAGGTAGAGATTCTTGACGCAGTTGCGCGTTATTCTCGCTATGCGCAAAATCCTCTTGTCCGTATTGAATTTATCTTACAACCATTAAACGCCTATTTCATTGTTCCTTTGTTTGCATTTGCAAATGCAGGGGTGCCTATTGGTGGTGCGCTTGATTTTGAAATTGATGGAATCTTTTATGGCGTTATCTTGGGTCTTATAATTGGCAAACCTATTGGAATCTTTAGCTTCACGCTCTTGAGTGAAAAGCTCAAGATAGCCAAGAGACCACATGGCTTAACAAACACACATGTTTTATCGGTAGGTTTTTTGGCTGGAATTGGTTTTACTATGTCTATGTTTGTAGCAAATCTCGCTTATAAAAGTGCCTTGGCTATTGATTTAGCAAAGATTTCCATTTTGGCTGCTTCTTCTATTGCTGCGATTTTGGGTGTGATAAGCTTGCTTATTACAACCAAATCCAATGATAGTGATGTACAAGAGGAATTTTAAGAGATTCTAATTGATGAAAGAATTGGGGCTATTGTTTTATTGTGTGCTTTAAGCAATGTATATTCACAAATCACACTTTAATAATATGTCGGTAAGTTAATAGGCATTTTATTGTATTAATCTCAATGTTAATGATTGCAGTGTTGAAGCTCTCTTGCAAATTTTTGCAAGTAATCTGAGCAAGTAACCTGAGTGATTTGGTGAAAGAGGCATTAATTTTGGGTAGCGGATTAATACCAATAGAAAATAAAAAGTTTCAAGAATCTAAAACGTTCGTATGAGCAAATTCTACAACCCAATAAATAAAATCCATTAATGACCCAGAGTCGTGACCAAAATAAATCATTATGATGAATTGGAGACTAGGAATTTGACAATGTTTAACAGATAAATCCAAGTTTATCTAGCACTAAAGTCTCATTGAATATAGCCTTGAGGCATTTCCTACTACACTTATCGAACTAAGACTCATAGCAAGACTTGCTAACATAGGATTAAGCACAACACCGAAACTGCTAAAAACACCCATAGCAATAGGTATGCAAATCACATTATATACAAAGGCAAATGTGAGATTTTGTTTGATATTGCGAAATGTCGCACGACCTAGTTGCAAGGATTCTGCAATGCGAAGTAATTTCTTGTTAAAATAAATAATATTGCCATACTCGATACTTACTTCACTGCCTGAAGCCATGACCAAAGACACATCAGCCTTTGCAAGAGCTATGGCATCATTTATTCCATCACCCACCATAATCACACTGTGTCCTTTTTTTTGTAACGATTCTATATAATGTAACTTATCCTGCGGTGAGCATTCCGCACGATAATTCATTTGTAAAATATTAGCAATATAAGCAACATTACGCGTATTATCTCCGCTTAGAATCTCACAAGTAAATCCCATATTTTTTACTCTTTGTATTAATGCTTGTGCATCTTCTCTGATATTTTCTTGTAAGAAAATACTGCCCAATAATTGATACTTTGGCAAAGTAGGTTGCTCGTTGTTTGCTTGTTTCTCTGCAATATAAATGCAGAGATATGGATTCTCTGTGTGGTTGTATAAATTTGTCTCAATCCCGCATATTTCTTTAAGAATCTTGGTGTTGCCAATGACAAAATGTCTCGCCTTAGAATCTATTTGCAAGGTAGATTCTATGCCCGCATTAAGAATGCTTTTAGATTTTAAGACTTTATAGGGCGTTAAATGACTTGCTGCCCTACAAATAGCTTGCGCTATAATGTGGTTGCTCGCAGATTCGATAGAAGCGCAGATTCTAAGTAGCTCTTCTTTTTCCTTATTATTTTCTTGCGTATTATTACACAAAACAATAGAATGTAGTGTCAAATTTCCGTCTGTAAGGGTCCCTGTCTTATCAAAAATTAGATAATCAGTTTTTGTAAGATTCTCTAGGCTTTGTGCGTTTTTAAAAAAAACTCCCCATTTATTCGCCCTCGCATTGGCAAAAAGAATTGCCATAGGTGTAGCAAGCCCTAAAGCACATGGACAAGAGATGAGTAAAGTGCTAGCAAAGTAAAGCATAGCGGTTTGCATATCCGCTATAACAAACCAGAATAATGCGCTTAAGATTGCTAAACCCATAACTAGAGGTACAAAGAATGCGGCAATTTTATCTGCTAGCTGTGCAATTTGTGCTTTACTTTCATAAGTTTGTTGAATAAGAGTATGAATTTTTGTAAGGGTAGAATCTTCGGTTGTACTAGTGGCGCGCGCTATAATGAGGGTATCTAAATTGAGTGTCCCGGCGAATAATTGAGAATCTTTATCTTTATTTACAGGGAGACTCTCTCCGCTTAACATACTTTCATCAATGCTCGCATGAGGCGAACAGAGCAAGGCATCTACAGGAATAAAGCTATGAGGTAAGATTTGGATATAATCCCCGATTTTTAGGGAATTAAGTGGAACTTCTTGTATCTGCAATGATTGATTATTGGGTAAATGATCTTTTTGGCAATCTGGAATTTCTGATTGCAGAGATTTGGGATTAAGAATCTTTTGTGCCGTGTTACTTTGCCTGCTTAGTAAGTCTTTAGCATTTTGATTGGCAATTCTTTTTGCGTTTTCTTCGATAGATTTGCCTAACATAATAAAACTTAGAATCACGCACACGCTCTCAAAGTAAAAATGTGATATATCATGAGATTCTATCCTATGTACTTGCGTGCCTAATTCTTGCATGTTAGACATAAAAAGCATAATGAGTACATAGAGACTGTATGAGAATCCTGCTAAGCTACCCACACTCACTAATGAATCCATATTGGGTCTTAGTGTCAATAAAGCGCGAATCCCACGAAAATAAAATTCTCTTGCAAGGTGCATGACAATCAGTGTAATGCCAAGCTGCGTGATACCATTATACAATGGGTGATTGAGCAATGCAGGCAAGGGTAACCCAAACATCTCATGAAACATACTGATATAAAGAATTACAGTTGAGAATAAAAGACTTAGTATCAGTCGTCTTTTGCTACTGAGTAAGTGATTCTCAAGGAAATCATGAGTTTTGCTAAGTTTATGAAAAAAGCTTGCAAATATTGGAAAATTATTTACAGAATCTTTATCCTTGCAAGACTGTGTGTTATATGATGGGGACTCATTAGACGGATTATTAGAGTTTTTGGAAGCTAATCTCTCTTCGAGAGAGATTGTGTCTTGCTGAAAGGGCAGTGTCTTTGAGTGCGTTGATTTGAAAAGTATATTTTTATTGGATATGTGAGGAGTGGGAATATTGAAATGAAAAGTTTTAGAAGATACAGAAGCTTGAAATCCTAATGACCGTATAATTTCTATAATGTGTGAAATGCTACATTGCTTAGAATCAAAGTGCACAACGCCGCTATGACTAAGGATAAAAACATTTGCTTCTATAATGCCCTTTTCTTTCTTTAAAGCTCGTTCAATGGAAGCAGAACAACTCGTACAATTCATACCCTCAATTTGAAGACGTATAGTTTTCTCCTGAATAGCGTTATTGTCTGAATCGCTCATGCTGATAGTATCCGTAACATGGTTATTTGGGCTATACTGATTGAGCAGGTTTTGCTGTATGTTTGTATTCTCTTGAGGTTGATTTGTAAAAAAAACGCATAACTATTCCTTAATATTCAATAAAAACCACAATTTTAACATATTTTCTATAATACTTATAGGAGGTATGGGTATTTTACACTATTTTCTTCATTACCACTCTGCAACACAAGGATAATGATAATATTATCCTAGAATCTTTGATGTATATAGATAGGGAATATTGGGATTTAGTTAAAATCTATGATACACAAAAATTATCAAGCTTTATCTCTAGTCGCTTACACTCTGTTATTTTAGAAAAAGTAGAAAATAAAAAATAGCATGCTTTAAAAACCCTATCAGGATTTCATTTATCCAGCCAATAGACAAACACCTCTCACACAAACAGGCTAGAAAGAGTGAGACATTGAGTGAATCTTAAAGCATAATTTACTCAACATGACTAAATATGACTAAACTCTAGGGATATGATTAGGAATGCCAGACAAGAAACAAAAGAAATAACAAGAATAAAAGGCATGAAAGGATAAGAGAGATTCTTAGTCTTGAAGCAACAAAGAGATATGAATGCTTTACAAAAGACAAGCTTGTTTTTCATTATAGAATCTCATGAACTCTCAAGGCATGTAAATCAATGTCAAACAAAACTCATAAGCAATACAGCCTTACAACTTTCTGCTATGAGAATATCCTCTCACATTCATACACAACTAAGTCATAATTGAATCAAGCAAAGATAAGAGTAACACAACAAAGCAACTATATCTCATAGAATCTAACAAGAGATTATCTACATACATTTACATACACTACATAGTGGGAAACAATACTAGAAGCAAATCCTCTCTTACACTAGAGAGATAGAAAAGCACGAATTAATATTGTGAATAATTAACTTTTATTCAGCTTAAATATAGCTATAATATTATGCAAATTCTAACCCAAGTATAAGGAAGGTTCATTATGGCAATTGATCCCAATAAGCAAAAAGCTTTAGACAACGCAATGAAATTAATTGATAAAGCTTATGGTAAGGGCATGCTTGTGAGACTAGGAGACAAGCAAATAGAAAAAGTAGATTTTATTTCCACAGGTTCTTTAGGGCTTGATTTAGCGTTAGGGATTGGAGGGATTCCAAAAGGCAGAATCATTGAGATTTATGGTCCAGAGTCGAGCGGTAAGACGACCTTATCCTTGCAAATTATTGCAGAATGTCAAAGAAATGGTGGCGTGTGTGCATTCATTGACGCAGAACATGCTCTTGATGTTTATTATGCAAAAAATCTTGGGGTGGATACAGAGAATCTTTTAGTTAGTCAGCCAGACCATGGTGAGCAGGCACTAAGTATTTTAGAAACCATTGCTTGTAGTGGGAGTGTTGATTTAATTGTTGTAGATTCAGTGGCAGCACTTACTCCAAAAGCAGAAATAGATGGTGATATGGGCGATCAGCATGTAGGTTTGCAGGCAAGACTTATGAGTCATGCTTTGCGAAAGATTACGGGTGTTCTTTCTAAGATGCACACCACGGTAATATTTATTAATCAGATTCGTATGAAAATCGGTGTGATGGGGTATGGTAGTCCCGAGACTACAACGGGAGGCAATGCGTTAAAATTTTATGCGAGTGTACGCATTGATATTCGCAAGGTTGCTACCTTAAAACAAAGTGATAATATTATAGGTAATCGTGCAAAAGCGAAAGTTGTAAAAAATAAAGTTGCTCCACCATTTCGCGAGGCAGAATTTGACATTATGTTTGGTGAGGGAATTAGCCGTGAAGGAGAAATTATTGACTATGGTGTGAAGCTTGATATTATTGATAAGAGTGGCGCATGGCTTAGCTATGGGGACAAAAAAATAGGGCAGGGTAGAGAAAATGCTAAAATATTCCTTAAAGACAATAAGCAAATTGCCACAGAAATTGCCAATAAAATCAAAGAACAAATTGGAACAAGTGAAGAAATCATGCCCCTACCAGATGAACCCGAGCAAAACACGCAATAGCTACACAGATTTTAGAACCATATTGTTGGCAAATTATTGATACATGCAGTGTCTGTCTATTAGCCTGCTTTCATGATATTGACGTGCAGCGGAATTGCGAGATTGCACTCACCTTTGTAAGAAGTAAGGTTAGATTCTTAATCAATGGAATATCTTATTGTTCTTTTGCCGCTGATTTTGTAAATACTCTAGCCAATAAAGAAAGTGTTTTAATCGCACAAAAAAAGGTTGTAAGTATAGTTGGAAATACTGCAATTGAACAAACCAAAGATAAGATTGTGATTCAAGTGGGTAAAGTGCAAGTCATCATTGATGATAAAGGATTAAGAGTAAAAGGAGGAGATTTAAGAGCAGATTAAATAAAACTACAGCAAGTCGAGATTTTTAGAAGACAAATTCTTAAAACCAAAAAACAAATTAATTAAAGGAGACACAATGAAGACAAGAGAAGAGATTAAAGCATTAAGCTTTGCGGAAAGAGTTGAAATAGAAAATGAAGTGCTTGAGCTTATCAAGAATAATGATTTAGAGGGAGTTAAAAATTTCTTAAAAGACTATACCTGTGAAATTAGTTGTTATGAAGTTTGCTTCAAAGATGAAAAAGGAGAAGATCCTCGTCGTTTCGAAGAAGAGGAGTTAGGAGGAGATTATCCCTTATTGGAGCCTTTTTATTTTATTTTAGAAGCAGCATATAGTTGCGGAGAGCATAATAATAACTTTTCTATCTTAGATTATTTGTTTAATGAATATGGCTTAAGTCTCAAAGACCCTAAATATAATTTTTCTCATCGCAATATAAAATATATCAAAGAGATTAATGAGAAATATATTCTTTTAGAACCAGAAGAGGAGGAGTATTATGTTTATGATGAAGCTTTGATTTATAAATATTTAGAAGACGCTGACAATCCTAATCCTGAAATTGTGAAATATCTAGTCAATAAAGGAGCAAGATTTGATGTGTATCAAAAACGTTACTATACTGAAACCCCCTTGCATTTTTGGGCACGTTGGAATGAGTATCGTTTATTAGAAGTGGCGATTAAAGGAGGGGCAAATGTAGATATGCCTATTTTAAGGGGAGAGTATTCTGACACACTTTTATTTGCTGCAGTAAGTGAATCTGAAAATTATAGAACGACTCAGCTTTTAATAGATCTTGGAGCAAATGTCAATTATGCTATGCCATCAACCCCTTTAGATGTCGCTAAAGGCACGCGAAACAAAAAGCTTTTAAAAGAAGCAGGAGCAATGACTAGTGAGCAGATTGAAAGAAAGTTTAAACTACCAAAATATGATTCTTCTCATTGTAAGGTAGATGGAAAGAATGATTATGATTTGCTAGGAAAATACCATGATGAATACTCCAAACTTTTAAACGATGCTATCAAAGGGGCAAAAGAGAATCCTAAGAATACTCAAAGTAGCAATAAAAAGAACAAAAAATGAATGAGAATATAGAGATAAACTTTGCCGAAGTGGAATTCCATATCAAAGAATTCCAAAAGGTTTATATACTAGAGAATTGTTCTCTAGTATTTTATCAACCCTATCATTTACAAACAAGAGATAAGGAAAAGGGAGAAGTCTTTAAAAGTGAAGATGGAAAAGAACAACACAAAGAACAAGAAATTATAAAAAGAAATTCTCAAGAACATATAGAAGCTATCAATAAAGAAAAGGAAGAAAATATTAGCAAGCTTGGGCTTAATGCAGATAATATTGATAAATATTTTAACTTTAATGAAGAAGAAAATCTATTTAACCCAGAGGCTATTAATTTAGAAGAAGAAAATCAAAAAAGAGTAGAAGAGCAAAAAACGAAAATTCTCAAGAAGAATCTCAAGAATCACCTAAAGTAAAAAGAAAAGAAAAATTTGAAGACTACGATATTTTCTATGATGTTTATACGAGTAAAAATAGTCAATATAAAAGCATTAATGAAGATCTTGGATACGAAGATTTTAAAGTCAATAATGGTATTGCTGAAGTTCCAAAAGATTTTTTGATAAGTGTTTCAATAGAATTCCCACTTTTGGGCAAGATAATCCCGCTTCTTATTATTTTGAACTCTATGATTATCCTTAGCTTGAGAATGAAAAAGATATTACTGTCAAGAAAAATAAGAGAATAACAAGCTTTATTGAGAGATTTAATCCACCCATGCTTTAAATGATTTTTCATCAAGGGTAACTTGCTTAATACAAATGATTTTGCATAGAGTTTAACAAGGGATTAAAAACAAATGTCTTTCTATTCTGCATATCTTAATGTCTATTAGAGAGAAAAGTAGATAAACCGACACTCACTATTTGGGATTCAATAGATAGGATTAAGGGTAAAATCATTACATGTAATTAAAACATAAGATGAATTACAAAAAATTTTAATTCATGTTTAAACTTATAAAAAATAATTATGATAAAGAATTATCCAAATTCTCTAGCGTTTTTTAGTTGAATATGCTTTATAAGCATACATGATTCATAATAATATCTATTAAGGAGAATCAAATGAGCAAAAAAGATTCAGTCTCGATTATAGGCATTGCAACAACTTATGTAGGGACAGTGATTGGAGCAGGTTATGCTTCTGGGCAAGAGATTTTACAATACTTTTTATACTTTAGAGAACACACCCTTACTATTGTGCTTATTACTGCTTTGTTATTCTTTGTTTTTGGCTATATTCCCGCATGGCTTGCTAACCATTTTGCAACAAAAGATTATCTGCAAGCCATTAATCCTATCGCATATTCTCATAATGCGATATTGCATAAGTTTTTTTTGAGATTCTGTGACGTATTTATAACGCTTTCGCTTTTTGGCACATTAGTCATTATGCTAGCGGGAGCTGGAACAACTTTTGAAGAGAAGTTTCACTTGCCCATGTTTGTTGGCGCGCTGTTTGTTTGTATTTTGCTCATGGTGAATACTTATATAGGGCTAAATATGGTAGTGAAAGTGATGGAGATACTTATTCCTTATATGTTTTTAGGTGTGGCTGTTGTAGGGATTTACTCTCTTTGGAATCCAACTATGGCTTCAAGTGAGGAAATCGCGAATGCAAGTATCAATAATAGCGATTTGATTTGGCATTGGAGTATGTCTGGTGTTTTGTATGTTGCTTTTAATTTCCAGCTTGCTTTGGCAGTGCTTTGTCCTCTTGGGTGCAGGGCAAATACTAAAACAATATTCTGGGGTATTTTACTTGGTGCGATAATGTTAGGCGGATGTGCGGGATTTTTGTGTTGGGTGTTTAATGCGCATATCACAGTCATAGGCACACAGAGACTTCCCATGATTGTGCTTGCAAACAATATTTCCCCTTTGATTGGCGCATTGTATGCAGTGGTACTCTTTTTTGGTTTATATTCAACTGCTATAACTTGTTTCTATGGCTCTGTGGAGAGGTTTGCAAAATTGCATATTTTGCGACGGACTTCTTCGCTCCTTGTCATTTCTCTGACTGCTATTATGGGATTTTTTGCAAGTCTTCTAGGATTCAAAGACCTGATAAGTATCGTTTATCCTTTGCTTGGATATGGCGGAATCGTAATCATGTGTCTCATACTCTATACCTATTACCAAGTAAGGCGGAAAGATACGTATGCAAGGTAAGAATCTAATGAATCTCACACGTGAAGTCTGGGCAGAAATCAATCTTAGCTATTTCGCGCATAACCTTTCTATAATAAAACAACGTCTAAGACACAATGTGCATTTGTTGGTTGTGCTTAAAGCAGATGCTTATGGACACGGGGCTTTAGAACTAGGCAAAGTCGCCTTGCAACAAGGAGCCTATCAATTTGGTGTAGCAACGTTTGAGGAAGCAATGGAGCTAAGAGAAGCATTCCGTAAGGCGCGCATTCTTATTTTTGGATATTCTTCGCCCTCTCTTGCAAAGGAGATAATTCAACATAATATCGAAGTTTGTGTTTATAATAAGAATATGGCGCATTCGCTTTCTGAAGCTGCTAAAACGCTTAATAAAACCGCATTGATACACATTAAGCTAGATACGGGTATGCACAGGATAGGCTATCAATATAACCAAAAAAGCATACAGGAAATACAAGCTATTTCTATGTTGCCTCATATCAAAATACAGGGTATATTTACACACTTTGCTACTGCAGACTGCAAGGATTTAAGCTATCTTAATACACAATATATCAATTATCAACAATTTTTTGATTCCTTATCAATAGATAAAAGCAGTGTTTTGAAACATTGTGCCAACAGTGCAGCTATCATTAGTGCGCCGCAAACGCATGAAGATATGGTGCGACTTGGAATCATAGGCTATGGTCTAAAACCTTCCTTGGAAATAGATATGCAAAACCTACCACTTAAAGCCGTGATGAATCTTAAAACAAAAATTGTTCATATCAAAACCTTAGAGAAAGGACAAAGCATAAGCTATGGCAGGACATTCTCCACCACCAAACGCACAAAAATTGCTACACTTCCTTTGGGTTATGCTGATGGATATATGCGGCTTTTATCCAACAAAGCCGAGGTTCTTATACACGGCAAAAGAGCAAAGGTAGTAGGGAATATCTGTATGGACCAATGTATGATAGATGTGAGTGAAATTGAAAACGTCAAAGTAGGCGATAGCGTATTGCTTTTTGGCTATGATGATTTGGGCAATGAGCTGAGTATAGATGAGCTAGCACAACATATCGGCACGATTAATTATGAACTTGTTTGTGCGGTATCAAAAAGAGTCCCTAGGGTTTATGTAGAGAATGAAGCGCATAATTGAATTTTTAGATAATACTTTAATAAAAATTTATTGACTTAGAATAAGCAACAAGCCAAGCTAAAAAGACACATAGATTCTGTATGACGTTTGGTATTTTCACAAGATAAATATTCTCTCACAGTCATGAAGTTTTCATTAAAAAACAAACGTCAAATCAAATACAAAAAGCTTATAGACCAAATCACTAAAACAGAAATAGAGTAGTCTGTGTGCATTGAGTTAAAAAAGGTAGGAGTATCCTCTATTAGCCATAATGCTATCTCAATGTTAAGCTTAAAGCCAATAAGAGAGATGTGTATTGAATCCTAATGGGTACAAAGAGAATGGAAAAATAAAAGAGCTGTCAATTTGTATCCATCATTGAGATATTAATTTGATGAAGCTTATCCCCCCGCATAATTGGCACTTTATTACAAGCTACTAATGTCTATAAATTATTGTATTTCACTAGGTCGTTTTTCATATCACAAATGTTTTCACTAAGGTTCATCATACAATGAGATTTATTATTGTCAAAAAATATCTTTTGGGTGCAATTATAGGACAATACTATAATTTTTAACAATTAGAGTCTTAATATGGGCAAATATTTAATAGGCAATGTTTTCATTATTTATTGTTGCTTTTTGTCTTTTCAGTTTCTCTATTGCTTGCCTGCAAAATTTTTAGAATCTGCTCATTTGCTTTAAAACTTACTTGAAACTCTACTCTGCGCGATAATTCATCACTTGCCAAGGGTTTTGCAAAACTTACACCATTGGCACGCAATAGCTTGATAAGCCACTCTTGTTTGTTAGCAATACTAGGCAGAGAAAAACAATATTTCAACACTTGAAATGCTCTCTCTTGGCTAAGTTCTGCATTACCTAGATAACGTCTCTCTAAAGATTGTGTCCCCTCCCAATCTTTGGAAGTGTGTCCTTCTATCCTAATGTCCTCAATAAAATCGCGATATTTTTCAGTGTAGAGAATCTTAATATAACGTGGAAAAAAATCATTAAGAATTCTTTGGAATCTTTCTTTTACTCGCTTTTGTCCAACATCAAAAAGAATATCTTGTTTTTGGAATCTAATTGTCGTATCTTCATCTATAAAAGCATCCCATTTTTTCAAATCCTTACCAAATTCACGCATTAAATCCTTATAAAGTTCATACTGTAAATTGGAATAGTTCTGTGCTAGATTACGCATTTTATCATTCTGAATCTCTAATTGTTTTTTTTCATTTTCTAACGTTACCATAAAAGCAATTGCAATCATAATAAAAATCATCATGATGCCAGACATCATATCTGAAATACTAATCCAGTGGCTACTTTTATCTTCCATTAACCCTCTTATACTTTATTTTGTTTTTATTGATTGACGCCCATGATGTCTTTAATACGTTTTAAAAACCACTCATAGTTGTTTGCAAAACTTTGTGTCATTTTGTCTAATTTAGAATCTAGCATCTCCAAATTTGTTCCTAGATTTTCTTGTAATTGAGAGCTTTGCTGCACAAGAGATTCTATGTTGTTCTTAAAATGTGTAGTAACCTCATTGAGCGCAGTTTTTTGACTATCAAAGAGGCTAGAACTAGAATCTGTTAGGGTATTGATATTATTTTTAATTGAAAGAATAGCATTATTGATTTCTAATGCGGCTTCTTTCTGACTTTTAATATTACTTTGCATGCTAGCTTGCATGAGCTTAATATACTGCACACAAAGATTTTTAAAATGTGTATTCAATCCGTCAATATTGACTTTTGAATGTGATTCAAAGTTTTGGATACTTTGGTTAAAGCGATTGATTTTTTCTTCAAGAGAGTTGAGTGTCTCTTGATTTTTTTGCACAATAGATTCAAATTGTGTTTGCAACTTATTGCTTAGAGATTCTACATGGGTGTTAATATTTTCTTGAAATTTCTGCATAAGCTCACTATTTTCTTTCAATGCAATAGAGGAGAAATGGTGATTCTCTTTGTAGAATTCTTGTATTTCTTTATAGAATTCCTGCGTATGATGAGCCAAATCTTGGGTCATTGTCTCACATTGTTTTTGCACCTCTTTGCTCGTGTTCTCAAAGCTCTCTTTAAAAG
>NZ_NXLP01000126.1:0-2450 GCF_003364125.1 Helicobacter sp. MIT 14-3879 | reverse complement strand
ATAACGATAATAGATACCAATGGATAACAAGGAATAGATGTTTGATGATACTAATGGATAGATACAAGGGATAGGTAGCTTGATAGATACTAAAAGTATGGATACCAAAAGTAAAGATGTTAGATAGATTAAATAGATACCAACAAATGAGGCTAAGTGCAGAATCTTAAAAGATTCTATTAGAGATACTTCAATGATAAAATATCACTTTATAATAATAGAGATACTTCGGGCTTTGCCCAAAATAATGACAAGTTTGAGGATTCAAAGATACTTCGCTTTGCAAACAAAGCTCAGTATGACAAGATAATACCTTACAGAGAGGACAAAATTGAAAAATCCACTCTTTTCTTTTGCTATTCTTAAGGGATTGAAAATCTCATTATTAGTAAGGAAGCTTTGAATATTTATGATAAAAATACTAAAATTAAAGAGTGGCTAAAGCCTTAAGTAATGACAAGTGTAAATTTAATCTTAGAATCTAAGTCAAGTTTGAGGATTCAGAGGTGTTTTACTTTCACTCAACAAGACAAGGTGGATTCACAAGAATAGGCTAATGGGGATTGTCATTCTGAAGAATTACTCTTTCCTCCTGTCATTACTAAAGCGTAGCGAAAATCCCTAAGATTCTATCATTGAGAGATATTTCGCTAACGCTCAACAAGACAACTGCTCTTGTCATTCTGAACTTTGCAAAGCAAAGTGAAGAATCCATAGAATCTCTTCTGCTAGATTCTAACAAGCTAAAGAATCTTAAAGCTTTAATAAAATTTTCAAATTAGGCTAAGTGTAGAATCTTAAAAGATTCTATTAGAGATACTTTAGCTAACGCTTTTAAGAGTTTTGGTAAAGCTTTAGAATCTTGTAGAGATTCTTTGTCAGATTCTTCGCTTTGCTTTGCAAAGCTCACAATGACAAAGAGGGATATTTTGCTTTCTCGCACAATCCTCAAAGGATTTTGCCCATACTTTCAAAGAGGATAAGGCAATACATTGCAGATAAGACTGTAAATTTAACCTTAGAATCTAAGTATGACAAGAAAAGGAGTCTTTAGTATGACAATTGCTCTTACCTATACTTGCAAAATAGGATAAGGGGGGGGGGTTGTCATTCTGAATCTACTTTAGCAGGTGAAGAATCTCCTAAAGATTCTCATATAAATATTTCGCTAACGCTCAACAAGACAACTGCTCTTGTCATTCTGAAGCTTTAAGCGTAGCAAGGCTGAAGAATCTCTTATTGTAGAATCTTAGATTCTTCGCCTAAAGCCTTTAGTAATGACAAGTTTGAGGATTCAGAGATTCTTCGCTTGTTACAACAAGCTCAGAATGACAAAGAGGGATTCTTCGCTTCGCTTAAGTAATGACAAATGTAAATTTAACCTTAGAGTCTCAGTATGACAAGAAAAGGAGTCTTTAGTATGACAATTGCTCTTATCCATACTCACAAAAAGATAAGGTAGCACTAGCAAATGCAATAAACTTTATAGTTACTAATCAAACCTAAGAATGAAATATTAATTTTTAAGATTCTAACTATATATAATACAAAATAAGAGATAAATCCTAAATTCCTACTGCCTATACAAACACAAATCTTATTATATTATCAAACTAAAATTTTAACATTAAAATTTGCGTATGCTCTTGCAGCAACATTAAATTGCAGGAACATTAAATTGCAGTAACATTAAATCTAGGATTCCACGTCTCATAATCTCTGCTAATTGTTTAATAGATAATAATGTTATGCAAACAAAAATCTTGCTATGCTATTAAGCTTAAGAGGATAGAGAGTAGATTTAAATGCTTTATACAAACAAAAACTTTCTATGCTATTAAACTTAGGGAGATAGAGAAAATAATAGAGAATAGATGTTAAATAGTTTATTCAATAAGAATCTGCTATATTACTAAGCTTAAGAGATATAATAGATACTAAATAGTTTATGTAAATAGAATCTTATCAAGCAAATAATTGATGTTTATAAATATTTTGGGTTTATGAAATAAGAATCTTATTATTACTAATCTTATGCAATGTGATTTTAGCTTTGCTACTAAACATTTTTATAAGGATTGATTAAATCAACAATCTTATCTTTTAGATTCTTCACTTTGCTAAAGCAAAGTTCAGAATGACAGGGATTGTTAGATTCTTCAGCCTTACTACGCTCAAGTTCAAAATGACAATTTACTTTTGTCATTACTTAAGCATAGCGAAGTGTCTCTAATAAAAAATATTCAAGAATTTTTCATCTCATCAGATTCTTTAATCTCCTATCAAAATTAAAGATAGAGAAAAGATGTTGTGAATAGTTTATGTAAAAAATCTTACTATATTATCAAGCTAAAATTTTAACATTAAAATTTGCGTATGATCTTGCAGTAACATTAAATCTAGGATTCCACGTCTCATAATCTCTGCTAATTGTTTAATAGATAATAATG
>NZ_NXLP01000032.1:0-14679 GCF_003364125.1 Helicobacter sp. MIT 14-3879 | reverse complement strand
CTTAATTTAAGAGTTTTATTAAAGCTTTAGATTCTTTGCTCTTTTTAGAATCTAGTAGAAGAGATTCTTCACTTTGCTTTGCAAAGTTCATAATGACAAGGTGAATTTGCAAGAGACTTTAGAATGACAAGGGGAAATATTCTAGTAGAGTCATTTAGAGATTCTTCACTACAACTTAAGTAATGACAGAGAATTTGAAGAGGTATTTCGGCTTTTCAAAGCCTCGCACGAGCGAAGCTACAAGCCCCACTTGCAAATATGACAAAATGGATATTTCGCTTTATTCACGCCCTCGTGCGTGCCTAACGCAACTCATCTGCACTTGCAAATAGAGATATTTCGTCTTAGGCTCAATTCAAGTATTGAATATGCGATTCTCCCATAAACTTGCAAATAGAGATATTTCGCCTGTTTCACAGGCTCAATATGACAAAGAAAATCATTTTTCAAATGAAGATTCTAAAAACATTTCTTGTCATTCTGAAGTCTTGCGTAGCAAGGCTGAAGAATCTATCCCCGTAGATTCTAAGAGAGGTATTTCGGCTTTTTCAAAGCCTCGCACGAGCGAAGCTCTTGCCAAAACTTACAAGAAACAACAATGCTCTTGCCCATACTTGCAAATATGACAATGGGGATATTTCGCTTTCTTCACGCCCTCGTGCGTGCCTTACGCAACTCACCCGCACTTTACAAAGAGGACAAACTAAGGATTCTTGTCATTACCTCGCTTTACTTGCAATATTAATGTAGATTCTAAGAGATACTTTGCTATGCTTAAGTAATGACAGAGAATTTGAAGAGGTATTTTTGCTTCGCAAAAACCTCGTGCGTGCCTTACGCAACTCACCCGCACTTTACAAAGAGGACAAACTAAGGATTCTTGTCATTACCTCGCTTTACTTGCAATATTAATGTAGATTCTAAGAGATACTTTGCTATGCTTAAGTAATGACAGAGAATTTGAAGAGGTATTTTTGCTTCGCAAAAACCTCGTGCGTGCCTTACGCAACTCACCCGCACTTACAAATATCACAACTCTCTTATATTTACAAATAGGATAACACTCTTGCCCCTCCCCATTTGCGAATGGAGCAAGCTTTCTTGTCATTCTGAAGTCTTGCGTAGCAAGGCTGAAGAATCTATCCCCGTAGATTCTAAGAGATATTTCGTCTTCGGCTAAATACCCCGCCTCTTGCTAATTCAAAGGGTAAAAACTTGCAGATAGAGATATTTCGCCTTTGGCTCAATATGACAACTGCCCCTGCTTACAATGATTTAAGCATCTCTAATCAATATCACTTTCATATAAGTTTTGCTAAGTTTCTGTTTGCTGACTTAAACATTTTCTCTAATTATGTCTAAACCACTTTTTGCACTAATTGGGTTTGCTGATTTAAGCATCTCTAATGGGTAAAAGCACCAATAAGCTCCCAAGTAAAGCAATGCCACAAAAGATAAAAAGCCAAAAATACCCCATAAAGCCAAGAATATAGGCAAAGAGAAAAGAAAAGATAGCCTGAAAGATTCCAAAGCTCAAAGTAAGTAGGCTAGAAGCCTTTGCAAAATGCTCTTTTCCTACGATGTGTAAAGCTAGAGCATTAGTCAATGCCACATTGCCTGTCGTGGTAAAGCCCATAAGGAATATGGAGAGATTAAGTAGCTCAATCTCTGTGAAAAATGCTGCGATGAAGCAAGATGAGGCTTTTGCTAAAAGCACGAGGATATGGGCGTTCTTTAGCCCGATTTTCCCTGCTAAGATGCCACTTGCTAAAGCTCCAATGGCTGAACCTACGCCAAAAAACGCCCACGAAGTCCCCGCAATCGTGCTGCTTAAATGCAGATTACGCACCAAATAATCCACCCAAAAGAGAGTATGAGGTAGGTAGCCAATGGCATTTAGCACATAAGAAATGATTAAGAGATACAGAAAATATGAGGGCTTAAACGCACTATCTTCATAAGCCCTCTCTTTAGGCGGGTGTAAGGGCTTTAACGCAAAGAGGCTGATGAAAAAAGCCACCAAGCTTAGTCCCCCTAGCAAGAACCACACATAATCAATAAAATTAGCAAAATGCGGTAAGACAAAGCCACTAAACACCGCCCCAAGCCCTATGCCGCTAAAGATAAGCCCGCTTGTGCTTGAGCGATGCTTTTCTTTGACAAAAGCAAGGCATAAGGGGGCGGCTAAGACCATCAAGCAAGCACTCGCAACTCCTGCGAAAAATCTCCACACCCACGCCCAAACAAAAGGTAGAGAATCAAAAAAGCACGCAAAAAAGCTTAGGGCAATGATTAAAAAGCTAAGTTTAGCGATGGCTTCAAGTGAGAGGTATTTTTGCAATGCTTCAAGCATCGCACTGCCAAAGATATAGCCCACCAAAATAGCAATGCCTAATTGCACGCTTTGATTAGCACTCATCTTATTAGAGAGTATCAGCAGGGGGATAAGCACCACATAGCCAAACCTCGCCAAGCCATTTGAGACAAAAGTCGCAAGAAAACAAGAAAAAAGTCGCCAAGCCATAGTTAGTCCTTAGAAAAGTGTTTATATAGTATTAGAATCATAACGTATTAGAATCATAGCAGCATTGGAAGTGGGTAAATAGGGTGTGAAAATCAGATAGATTGTTAAATTTAGAGGTTATTGACTTAGCCTTATTTGATATCTAGTGAGATTTTCTTGCTATTGATGATTTTATCATCTATGATAGCGACGTTGTGAGTAACAGCATTGTTTAATCTTTTTTCATAAAAAGTAACAAATTAATGCAGAATCTTGAGTATCTTTTAGAGATGATTCACTTTTGTCATCTTAAGCCAATGATAAGAAAAAAGAGCAGATTCTTAAGTAATGACATTAATTTATCATACTTACAAATACCACAACGCTCTTATATTTACAAATAGGATAAACTAGATTCTTATTTTTAAATGTCTCTTGTCATTTTTAAAAAAGTGATAGCAACTGAATAATCTAAAAAACCTTTAGCCCCTTGTCATTCTGAACCTGCTTTAGCAGGTGAAGAATCTCTTCTGCTAGATTCTAAAAAGCTAAAGAATCTCAAAACAAGTTTATAGTTTATTGTCATTTTTAAGATTTAAAGCCTCAATTCTTCTTGTCATTACTTAAGCCTTTAGGCGAAGAATCCCTTAGAATATCTTAAAGATTCCATAATAAGAAATTCTTCAGCCTTGCTATGCAAAGTTTCAGAATGACAAAGGGCATTTGCAAGAGACTTCAGAATGACAATCCACTTTGTCGTGTTGAGGGAAAGTAACACACTTCTTAGAATCAATGAGAGATTCTTCAGCCTTGCCACGCAAGACTTCAGAATGACAATCTGGTTTGTCCTATTGTCATACCAAGACCCTTTTTTGTCATACTGAAGCGTTAGCCGAAGTATCTCTAATAGAATCTTTTAAGATTCTACACTTAACCTAATTTAAGAGTTTTATTAAAGCTTTAGATTCTTTACTCTTTTAGAATCTAGCAGAAAAGATTATTCACCTGCTAAAGCAAGTTCAGAATGACAAGGATTGCTAGATTCTTTAATCAAATACAGAATCACACACAGAATCTCAAAGAATCATAGAAAATTCTTTTAACCCTCAATCTTTAGATTCTTTAATCAAACAAAGATTCATGAAATATTAATGAAGCACATAATAGAGAGAATCTTTGCTCCTTTGGAATCTAGCATAAAAGATTCTTATAGATTCTTCACTTTGCTTTGCAAGGTTCATAATGACAAAGTAAATTGTCATCTTTACAAGTATAGGCAAAATCCTTAGGGATTGTGCAAGCTTGCAAAACAAAATATCTCTAGTCTATAAAGTGATACTTTATTATTTAAGTATCTCTAATAGAATCTTTTAAGATTCTACACTTAGCCTAATTGAGAGTTTTATTAAAACTTTAAGATTCTTTAGCCTTTTAATTTTTTTGTCTCTCTTATTCTCTTTGAATCTTTAGATTCTTTGCTCTTTTAGAATCTAGTAGAAGAGATTCTTATAGATTCTTCAGCCTTGCTACGCAAGACTTCAGAATGACAAAGGGCATTTGTAAGAGACTTCAGGATGACAGGGATTTTTATTTGTCATTATGAATGAGAATTGAGTTTATCAGATTCTTGCAAATTTAATTTATCCTATTTGTAAGTATGGGTGAGGGCGTGAGGCACGCACGAGGGTGTGAAGAAAGCGAAATATACCCATTATTTACATTATGAGATACTTCGCTTCGCTTTAGTAAGGACAATCCCCCTTGTCATATTTGCAAGTATGGGCAAGAGTATTGTTGTTTATCTTGTAAGTTTTGGCAAGAGCTTCGCTCGTGCGAGGCTTTGAAAAAGCCGAAATATCTCTCTTTATATTCAAGGTGATTTTTTACTATGTTAAGAATGATAAGAATCCTATTTGTCCTATTTACAATGCTACCTTGTCATTCTTAAAGGATTGTGAATTACCTTTGTCATTGTGAGCTTGTCTTGGCAAATGAAGAATCTATTTAAGGAGTTGGTAACACTATTGAAATATCTAGCAATCCTTGTCATTACTTAAGCGTATGTGAAGCCTCTATTAAAATCACTAAGAGGGCTAAAGGATTAATTTAGAATCTTTAATTTAGAATCTTGGAGGATTCTTTGTATAATGCTTTTAAAATTTTATATAAAAAAGGCAAAGGATTGTTTCATCTCTCATCTCGCCGCTACACAGGAGCAAAAACCAAGCTTTTAAACAATATAGATTTAGTTATTTTAAAGCATTTTGATTACACAAAGCATAAAGGTTTAAGCTTTTTTGATGTGTTTGCAGGAACAGGGGTAGTAAGTGAGTTTTTTACAAAAAAGCCAGAATTTAGACATTTTATTATCAATGATTTTTTGTATGCAAACTATGTGATTTATCAGGGTTTTTTTAGTCAAAAAAGCTTTTCTTACAAGAAACTTCAGGCTTATTGCAAGGAATATCAAAGCTTAAATCCCAAGCAAATCAAAGAGAATTACTACTCTAAGCATTTTGGAGATAAGTTCTTTAGCCACAATGATTCTAAGCTCATAGGCGAGATTAGAGAGAATTTAGACTTGCTTTTAGGCAAAAAACATATCAATCAAAAAGAATTTACCCTCCTTTTAGCAAGCCTGCTTTATAGTGCCGATAGGGTGGCAAACACTGTGGGGCATTATGATGCGTATCGTAAAAATATTATTTTACAAGATAGATTTAAATTTACCCTCATAGAGCCACTAAAAAGTAAGGCAGAGATAGAAATTTTTAGAGAGGATTCTAATGCTTTAGCAAAGAGACTTAGAGAAGAGCAAAGAAATATTGATATAGCCTTTATCGACCCACCATATAATTCAAGACAGTATAGTAGATTCTATCATTTGCTTGAGAATTTAAGCCAAAATAAAAAGCCCAAACTCTATGGAGTAGCCCTCAAACCAGAGCCAGAGAATCTTAGCAGATATTGCAAGATAGAGGCAAAAGAGGCTTTTAGGGACTTGATAGAAAATCTTTCAAAGATTGCTAAAATCTTGGTGGTTACTTATAATAATACTTATGGTGCGAATGCTAGAAGTAATGCAAGATTAAACGATAAGGAGATTAAAAATATCCTAGAATCTATTGGAAAAACAAGCCTTTATGAGTTTAAGTTTAAAGCCTTTAGCAGTGGAAAAACAGATTTTAAAAATCACAAAGAAAGAATTTTTATATGTCAAACATTAATCAAATAAACCCCCTCTATCAAGAGTTTATCCCAAGTCCGCTTAATTATATTGGTGGTAAATATAGGCTTTTAAAGCAAATATTTCCATTTTTTCCTAAAGATATTAATACAGCACTAGATTTATTTTGCGGTGGAGCGAGTGTTGGCATAAATATTGAGGCAAAAAATATCATTCTCAATGATTCTTTAGTGGAATTAACAAGACTTTACCAAACCTTGCAAAGCCAAGATTTAGAGACAACCTTTAATGTAATTTGTAAAATTATTAATACTTTTAAGCTCTCAAATAGCGCAAAATATGGCTATGAATTCTATGGGTGTAATAGTCAAAAAGGTTTATCAAGCTACAATAAAAAGCAGTTTTTAAAATTAAGAGAGCAATACAATAAAGAAAAATATATATTTCATTTTTTTGTATTAATTGTTTTTGCTTTTAACAATCAAATTAGATTTAATTCTAAAGGAGAGTTTAATTTACCTTGTGGAAAGAGAGATTTTAATACAAATATGCAAGAAAAATTAAAGCGTTTTATTATCAATTTACAAAGCAAAAATATAGAAATTTCAAATAAAGATTTTAGGAAAATTGACCTAGATGTTTTAGATTCTAAAAGTTTTGTTTATATCGACCCACCATATTTTTTAGCTACTGCTCCCTATAATGAAAATAATGCTTGGGAATTACAAGATGAATTGGATTTACTTGAGTTTTTGGAGATGTTAGATTGTAAAAGCATCAAGTTTGCTTTATCAAATGTTATCTATCACAAGGGAAAGGAACATAAGGTTTTGAAAAATTGGTTAAAGAATAAATCTCAATTTAAAACACATTTTTTGAATTTTCACTATAAAAATTGCAACTATCAAACAAAAAGAAATTTATCTAAAGAAGTTTTGATTGTAAATTTTTAGAGCTTAGGAGAGTCCTATGGTTTATGATTATTTTGGAAACACAAGTTTGAGAGTAAGGAATTTGCTTTATAACTTTGAAACACAACTTATTTTGTTTGAGGAGCTTTTTAGTAATGCTGATAAAATGGATACTTGGAGTAATGGTTCAAACCTTCAATTAAAATACCTAGAGTTTTTAAAACAACATAATCTTTTAGAATCTAAAAAGAAAACTACAAACTTAGGTACAAAAGATGCGAGGGTTAAGTCTGCACCATTAGAAGATTATCATCTTATCAACCGTAAGCAAAAACTTATTACTCCACAAGGTTATGAGCTATTAAATCTCATAAAAACTCAAAGTTATAAAATTAATAATGATTTTTTGCAAATTGATTTAATCTCATTGTTTTTCTTAAAAGCAACATTAAATTTTAATCATAATTCTTCCTTGCTTGATAAATATTTAGAAGTCTTTAAAGCCTTTAATGGAATCTTGGAGCTTGAGACTTTTAGATTCTTGCCACTTATAAATAATTTTGAAAATACTAAAGATTTTATAGATTCTATTAAAAATAAAAACTTGATACATAATATACTTTTGCAATCACCACAATATAAACAACATTTAACAATATTTTTAGAAGATTTAGCAAAAAATACTCCCAAGGCTGATTATTTTAAAACTGCAAAAGGTATAAAAACAGCCTTAGTAATTATTAAGGTTCTAAAGGAAATATTTTTACCCTTTAGAGATTCTAAAGATTTACAGATTTTAGAAAACCTTATAAATTCTAATAATTATTTAGATTTTAAAAAGCTTTATTTGCCCTATATTATTAAAAATGGTAAGAAAAGTGAGAAAATATTGGCTTTGGAGAAATTTTGTGAAGGCGATTTATTAAACTTTGGCAAAAGATTTTTTGAATTTATTTTTACTGCTAGAATTCTTTCAAACCTCGATGATTGTTTGGATTTAAATCGCAGATATTTAAACCTTACAGGCATATTTGAATTTAGCCAAGATAAAGTAGAAGTTAATCTTATTTTTAAGATAATATTAAAACACTCAAATTACAAAGAAGTCTTAGAAAGAATAGCAAAAAGTCCCATTTCTCAAAGCTTTTTAAGTGAATATTTTAATAATAAAGAATTTAAAAAATATTTTCAAGAGTTGGGTATCACAAAACCACAAGAAATAAAAAACTACAAACTTAAGATAGATAAAGAAAGACTTATAAAACTTTTAAAAACTAGATTCACAAAAGAAAATATAATAGAAATTTTAAACCTTTTTAATGATAGAAATAATGATGCTAAAATTTATGAAAATGTAACCATAGAGGCAACCATTCCTACAATTTTTGAATATATTATTGCGATTGCTTGGTGTTATATTGATGAGAATAAAGTTGAAAGAATTTTAGAAGCTGGATTAAGCCTTGATTCTAATCTCTTACCAAAATCTCACTCAGTAGGAGGAAGTGCAGATTTTATTTACTCCTATACTAACCATTGTTTGATGATAGAAGTAACTCTTACTCAAAGCTCAAACCAAAGAAGGTCAGAAATGGAAAGCGTTTCAAGGCATTTAGGCAATTTATTGTTAAGCCTAGATTCTCAATCTCAAGCACAAAGCTATGGAATTTTCATTGCTCCTTATTTAGATAAAAATGTGTTAAATGACTTTAGAAGCCGTATAAATTGCTATTTTGAAAATGAAAAAAGCCATATCAAAGGAATGAAGATTCTACCATTAAGTACGCAAGACATTATCACTATTTTAGAATCTAATTCTAGTTATCAAGCCCTTTTACCAAAATTTCAAAAAGCCCTTTCAAGCAACGAAATTTGGGGAAGTAAATGGTATCAAACACACATTCAGCCAATGCTTAAAAGCTTATAGTTTTGAATTTAAACTTTTAATTAAGATTAAAAAAGAATATCCAAATGGAAATGCAAATGTGCCTTTGTTATTGCTACTCAATACAATGAAAATTTTAAAAGAAAAAATCAATGATTCTAAGATTTATAAGAGTGAAATTGCATTTTTTCTTTGCTGGAGAAATTTTCATTTTAGGGCGTTGGCAGATTTTATACTTGATTTTAGAAAACAATATCCCCATTTTCTTTACAGCAATGAAATAATTTATGAAAAATGCTTAAAACTTTTACAATCCACCAATACAAATCGCTTTAAAATCTCGCAAATTTGTGGCGAATCTATCGATGAATATATAAGAAAAATGCGAATTTGTGGGATTATATCGCTTCGTGGAAATGGGAGATTTTTAGATTTTAATACTTTTGAAATGCCAAAGATAGAGTATGTGATAAAAAAATATTCTACTTTTGAAGTCTTTTCTAACAAGGAATCTTATTTTAAATATATGGGAGAAATTGATTCTCATATTTTAGAAATCACAGAGCAAGCAGATACAAGCAACCAAGCTAATCTAAGATTACAAACTCTAGAAAAATTTGCCTCTCAATACACAAAAGAACAAATTTATAGGGAATTAGAAATACTTAGTGTTAAAAAAGTAAATAGTAAAGATGAAGTGCTTAAATTTATCCCTGAATCTGTAAGATTGGAGTTTTTGACCGCCATAGCCTTAAAACAACATTTTAATAGCTTAAAGATTATGCCAAATTATAGCATTGATGATGAGGGCTTACCCAAATGCCACGCTAGTGGGAATAAGCCAGATATTCTTTGTGAGGATAAAGAAAGCAAATCCATTATAGAAGTGAGTTTGATTTGTGGCAGAGCACAGGTTAATAATGAGCTTTTGCCTATTGCTAGGCATTTAAAAGAGATTATAGAATCCTCCATAGATTCTAATGTGTCTTTATTCTTTGCCCTCTTTATCGCACCAAAAATCTTTGAAGATTCTAAAAGATATGTGAAATTTATCAAATACGATGAAAACTTAGACATTATAAATTTTGATATTTTAGAATTTATCAATCAATTAAAGACTTACTCTCACAAATCATTGCCTTTTAGTGAATCTCTCAAGAGACTAAGTTGGTTTAGAAAATTTTAAGTAATTTAGAATATTAAATTTCTTAGCATAAAGAAAGTAAAATGAAACAATAAAAATATGATGAGATTACTCCTTTTTAAAAACTTGTCTAAAAAATAACCTCACCTAAAAACTAGAGAATTTATCTTTAAAACCCCTCTCTTTAAAAAGAAAAAAATAACTTTCCTTAAAAATACCCTATTTTTATTGACTTTTGCTACATCTACATAAACATTGAATAGGCATTAAAATTGTATGCTTTTATGCTACTATTTAAATACAAAAATATCTAAGGAGGATTTATGCCCTTTGTCAATATTAGAATCACCAAAGAAAATGGCGAGCCAACCACAGAGCAGAAAAAGGAGCTAATTGATGGGGTTACTGATTTACTTGCTAGAGTTTTGAAGAAAAATAAAGCCTCTACTGTCGTGATTATCGATGAGATTGACACAGATAATTATGGCTTAGGAGGCAGGAGCATTACGGAGGTAAGGAAAGATTCCAAAAGCTCTCAATAATAAATTTGTATGGAGTGATTAGAATCGATGCTTCAAGTAAGGAAAGATTCCAAAAGCTCTCAATAATAAATGTAAATTCGTTATACATTTCCCAAGCTTGTAAGGAGAGATTCCAAAAGCTCTCAATAATAAATTTGTATGGAGTGATTAGAATCGATGCTTCAAGTAAAGAGAGATTCCAAAAGCTCTCAATAATAAATGTAAATTCGCTATACATTTCCCAAGCTTGTAAGGAGAGATTCCAAAAGCTCTCAATAATAAATTTGTATGGAGTGATTAGAATCGATGCTTCAAGTAAAGAGAGATTCCAAAAGCTCTCAATAATAAATGTAAATTCGCTATACATTTCCCAAGCTTGTAAGGAGAGATTCCAAAAGCTCTCAATAATAAATTTGTATGGAGTGATTAGAATCGATGCTTCAAGTAAAGAGAGATTCCAAAAGCTCTCAATAATAAATGTAAATTCGCTATACATTTCCCAATAAGCTTGTAAGGAAAGATTCCAAAAGCTCTCAATAATAAATTTGTATGGAGTGATTAGAATCGATGCTTCAAGTAAGGAGAGATTCCAAAAGCTCTCAACAATAAATGTAAATTCGCTATACATTTCCCAAGCTTGTAAGGAGAGATTCCAAAAGCTCTCAATAAACTCAATAAATAAGATAGCTTGCGATAGACCAAATAACTTTTGATAAATTTTGATAGCTTGTGATAAACTAGATAGCTCTCAATACTAAAATATGAAGTTTTCAATAGTTTAGCACGATAAATGAGAGAGTTTGTAATACTAAAATGCTATGAATAAAATGCTAGAAATTTAGAGAGTTTTTCTATCATAAATTCTCATTTGAAATTGCCTTTGATATAAAATTTGCAAAAAACTACAAGAAAGCAAGATAAAGTTATAAGAAAGCAAGACAAAATCTACAATCATAGCTAATCCCTTAAAAAGTATTGATAAAAAGCATTACATTAGAATTTATAAGCGGTATTACAAATAAATAAGCAAATAGATAAAAGATAGATAAATAAATAGATAAAAGATAAATAAGTATGAGGGTTGGCTAAAAGGCAGAATTTTAAGAAGAGATAGCAATGGCATTTTATGCTCATTACTTTTATGCTCATTACTTTATGAGAGTCTAAAAATATTCCACAAGTTGAGGGATAAACTTGCCTTTGTAAGGGTGGATTCTATGAATATGCTTTTATGCTCATTACGCTTTGCAGGAGTTTTTAGAAAATCAAGCTTAAGTAGATTCTTCAAGGTGCAGGATAAAACCCAAATCATTTATCTAAATCATTGAACCTAAATCATTTATATTGTAGGGTAGATAGAGCTATACAGCACAAAGATAGAGGCATAAATTTATATCTTTTAGCCCTTAGGGATTAAAAAGCTAGGGGTTAAACTTAAAAAGAGGCTAGGCATTAAACTTAGAATAGACTAGAGGTTAAATTTTAAAAGGGGCATTAAATTTATAAGGATTAAAAAATAAATCATTTTAGAATCATAATATTTATAATCAAAACTTTAAAACCACAATATGCTGCTATAATCATAATTTTAAGAAAGGGGAATGTTTGAGATTAGGCACTTACAAAGAGCAGGATTTGTTTAGATTGAATGATGATTTTCAACATAATAAACAATCCTTTCTCTCCTCACTCAAAGGCAAATCCCTAGCTTACAAACGCTACACCAAAAGCCCCCTGCGTTATGGCGGGGGTAAAACCTTAGCAGTGGGCTTAATCATCGAGCATTTCCCTAATGATGTCAAGCGACTTATCTCTCCTTTTATAGGTGGGGGCAGTGTGGAAATAGCAAGTGCCTTAGAGCTTAATATAGAAGTCAAAGCCTTTGATATATTTGATATTTTGGTGAATTTTTGGCAGGTTTTATGCAGGGATTCTCAAAGCCTTTATGATGAGTTACTCAAGCTTGAACCCACCAAAGAGACCTATGCCATAATCAAAGATGAGCTTAAGGACTTTTGGAATGAAAGGCATAAAAATACTCATAATAGCCCCCAAATTAAAAATACTCATAATAGCCCCCAAATGAAGCTAGATTCTCTAACTCTTGCAAGAGATTATTATTTTAATTTTAATCTAAGCTATGGACCCGGATTTTTAGGCTGGATAAGTAAGATTTATGAGGATAAGATTCGCTATTTAAGTGCTTTGCAAAAATTAAAAGATTTAGGGCAAGATTCTAGGTTACAAAATTTAAGTGTAGAGTGTGCTAGTTTTGAATCTGTCTTTAAGCAATATCCTAATGATTTTTTCTATTGCGACCCGCCTTATTTTTTAGAGGGAGATTCTAAGATGTTTAAAGGAATCTATCCTATGCGGAACTTTCCTATTCATCACAATGGCTTTCAGCACGAGCTTTTAGCAGAGTGTCTAAAAAAGCATAAAGGAAAATTTATCCTAAGCTATAATGATTGTGAGTTTGTGAGAGAGGCTTATAGGGGCTTTATCATCTTAGAGCCAAAATGGCAATACACTATGGGACAGGGAGAAAAGAGGATAGGCAAAAATCGGATTGAAAGAGGCGATAGTGATAATATCAAACATAGCCACGAGTTGTTGATAATTAAGGATTGAGAGAATGTTGAAGTATTGAACGTTTTGCTATAATAGGAGCCAAAAAAAATAAAAGGAGTGAAAATGAGCCAAGAAACCTTAAAAAAAGTTCTAAGTAGAGATAAGTTTAGTATTCCAAAATATCAAAGGGATTATGCATGGAAAAAGAAAAACTTTGAAGAGTTATGGGAGGATTTAGAGGAAATAAAAGATTCTGGGGATTCTCAAGGACATTTTTTGGGAACCATTGTTGTGGCACCAAATGCGCAAGATAGTGAAAGATTTGATATTATTGATGGGCAACAGCGCATTACAACTATATTTATGCTTCTATATGCTCTTGTGTGCAAAAGTGAGTTTAAGGATAATTACAAAATTAAATTTCTAACCGACAAAAGAGGCGATATAAAGCTTGAAGTTGCTCCACAAAATAAAGAGTTTTTGAAAGAACTTTTAAAAGATTCAGAGAAAGGAACCTTATCATCAATATTGAAAGAAAAAGCTGATACAAAAGGAAAGGAAAATCTTTATGAAGTTTTTGAATCTATTCTAGATAAAGTATCAAATTTAGATAGCTCACAAGTAAAAAGTTATATTGAGACATTGCTAAAAATGGTTTTAATGTATTTAGAAGAACCAAATTCAGGTAGGGCGATACGCACATTTCAAAGTGTTAATGATAGAGGTGTACCCTTAAATCTGCTTGATAAGCTAAAATCGCTTTTGATTTATTATTCTAATATTTATTGTAATGGCAGTGGGGGTTTAGACGAAGAAATTAATAATACTTTTGGAGATATTTTTAGGATATTTCTAAAGATTGAAGACCATAGACATATTTCAAGTATTGGTAATCAGCAGTTTGGGGAGAGTGATATTTTTCGTTATCACGCAGGAAGTATTAAGTTTGAAGAGTTTGATCGTTTGGGGCAATATAGAGACAGTAGTGAAAATATTTATGAAAAATTAAAAATTGAATTAAAAAAATTAAGTAAGAATGATTTAAAAAGAAGAAATCTTGAAAATTTCATTAAAACTTATATCATTGATTTGAGAAACTTTTACCAATCTTTTTTAAATTTGCTGAACGAAATAGATACTAATCCTTATGTATTCAAGCTTTTCTTGCTTGAAAAGGTGAATCCTCATTTTTACAACTCTCTTATAAGGCTAAAAATCAATAACAATCTTGATGATAGAATGATAACTCTCATTGCAAAAATGGATATTTTATTCTTTAAGTCAGGCTCGTCACTTGATGCAACAGCATATAATCTCATCGATGCTTGTTTGATGGGAAAAAGAGATTTTGAAAATAAAGTTATCGATAGTTGTAAAAAAAATGCAAATATTATTAGAAAAGCCATAGATGATTTATTGCAATATGCTTATGAAACGCCTTCTTTTCATTATATATTCTTTGAGCAAAATTGTCAAAATATGGATATAGATGCACTAAAGAATCTTATCGAGAAGAAACAGCTTACACAAGAAAAAGAGCATATCATACCTAAAAATTTGCTTGAAATACAAGATGAAGTACAGGCAAAAAAGTTAGGTTTTGATAATTTAGAGGATTTGAATAATTTCATAAATTCGTATGGAAATCTTTTATCTCTTGAAAAAAACTTAATGGAGTAGCAAAAGATCAGGATTTGGTAGGTAAGGCAAAAATTTATCAAGATTCTAAAATTCCCTTCATAAGAAGATTTCCTTTGGAAAAATTCAATAAAATTTTATTAAAAGAGCGTAATAAAAAGTGTGAAAAGTGGCTTAAAGAAGAATTTTTTAAAGATTTTTTAAATTAATAGGAATAGTTAATGCAAAATCTTAAAATCAATATCAAAAATCGCTTAGTTCAAGCATTACGCAATAAGTTTGAAAACTACAAGCCTGAAACTTCCTCAATGCCTTTCCA
>NZ_NXLP01000125.1:0-2473 GCF_003364125.1 Helicobacter sp. MIT 14-3879 | reverse complement strand
CATCAACTCAACACTATTCTTGAATCCCAAGCATAATATAAATGCTAAAACAAGATAGATAATTGTTTCATTACGTCCATGAATATTCTCTAGGAAATGCGGAATTAATCGTGCTTTATGTGGAAAATCCACCCATACTAGACCAAACATACCTTTTAAGAGATTCATTGCTCCTTGTAAGTTTTCTGCACGAAAAAACACCCATGCTATGTTGATAAAGTTAAAAGTAAGAAGCCAGCAAAATACTTGATAGAATTTAGAATTGAGAATCTTTGTTGTGTGCGTGAGTGTGGGAGAAATTCTTGTAGATTGCATGAGCATTGAAGAGGCAACATCGCTAGGTTCAGCTTGAGATACTTGTTTTTCATTTTGCTTAAGAACAGCACAATGATGAGAATCTTTGTGAGAGAATGTGAGTGTGGGTGAGAAATGCCTATCTCGCATGTAAATGCGCATGTCCTTTGTGTTACTCAAAACCTCTGTGCTTACTTTATAATCTGTGTCATGATAACTTTTAGATTTTAGATTCTCTAGTCTTACCCCACAAGTCTTTAGCATGGTAACTATCAATTCTTTAATCTTATGTGTTAAGCCTGCCTTTGATTTGTGTGTGCTATGTGTGCTATAAATGGGGGGGGGGGGGGCAAGAGAAAGAGAGTGTTCCACATTTATGTCATGAGTGTGTTGTCTTGTTTGAGAGATTGTATCCATTATAGGAGTAGGTTGAGAATCTACACGCCATGCTTTGTGCTGAAAGTCCTCCAAAAACCATAAATAGATTCGATGCACACACATAGCCATACCATGCAGAATACCCCATATCACAAAACCCCAGCCAGCCCCATGCCATACACCACTTAAAAAAGCTACGATAAACAGATTTCTCAATGTGAGAATCTGCTTAATGATTCGATAGGACGCACAGGCTTTATATTTCCTGTTTCTATTACCTCCCAAAGGAATATAGAGATATGCTTTGAGGAATCTCCCCAGAGTAATATGCCATCTCCTCCAAAAATCTGTGATATTTAAAGCTTTATAAGGTGAGAGGAAATTTATGGGCAACATAATGCCAAACATTAATCCTAAGCCTATTGCCATATCACAATATCCACTGAAATCAAAATAAAGCTGAAAAGTATAAGAGAGTGAGGTTACCCATGATTCAAAGATATTGAGAATCTGCCCACTCTCTACTGCACTGAATCCTGCATTTGCCCATTGAGCAAAACTATCTGCGATAAAGACTTTTTTGAATAAGCCTATAGAGAATATAAATAAACCCTTAGCAAGATAGGCATAAGGAATGCAATGATTTCCTTTGCTCATTGCATAGAATTGAGGCATCATTTCTTTATGATGCACGATTGGACCAGCAATAAGCTGAGGAAAAAAGCTAATGAAGAGACAATAATCCAAAAAATTGCTACGTTTGATAGCATCATCTTGTGAGAGAGAATTGTGAGTGAGCATTTGCTTATGAGAATGTGTGAGAGATTCTTGTGCCATATTAAGAGTATCATCTGTAGCAGTAGTTTCTTTGTAGCAATCTACTAAAAAAGCAATTTGTTGAAAGGTTACAAATGAGAGTGCTAAAGGAAGCAGAATATGAGGCAGTGGCATAGTAAAGTCTAAGGAGATACATTGAGCAAAAAGATTAAAGTTTTCTAAGAGAAAGTCAGTGTATTTAAAGAAACCAAGCACACACAAGTTAAAGAGGATACCTACAATGAGCCATCTTTTAGAGGCATTGTTGTTGCTAACAAGTAAAGAATGTGTGTTCTTAGAATCTAAATTGCTCAATGATTTATCGGAATCCTTAAGAGATTCTTCATGAGATATGACATTCTTAGAATCTAGCAAATCCTTGTGTGTGCGTAATGGTATGAAAAGATTTGTTTTGCGGGGTGCAAGAATACGCATAGCAATGGCATAGTTGATACCCATAGAAAATAGTAAAAGAAAGAGATAGCTTACTTTCCAATAAGCATAAAAGAAGAGAGAACCTACAATAAGAAAAATCTTTGCTAGTGTTTCTATAGAATGAGAATGTTTTTGATGCCCCAGATTCTTTAAGAAATGAAATCCTAACCACACAATGGGGAGAAACATAAAAATAAAAAGAGGGGAATTAAAAAGCATAAACCTTAAATCCTAATTAACATCTCCTATCACAAATGATTCTTATCCATATAACCTTATCTATGAGAATCTTGAAATCTCTCAACTGAAATAATTTAAGGGCTTGAACATAAGCTTGTGCAGTTGTTATGAGAATATGGAAATCTCTCAACTGCAAATGCAGCCAGATTTAACATGAAGATAAAAGTGCATTGAGATAAAAGTCTAGGATTATAGCATAACTCCCATAGATTCTGCAAATTTGTCTTGTAGGTGTGGGCAGGGATTCATGTTTGCTATATCTAATTCATTGCTTTATTTTCACCGCAGCATTGATAAATTTGTAAATAAG
>NZ_NXLP01000124.1:0-2575 GCF_003364125.1 Helicobacter sp. MIT 14-3879 | reverse complement strand
GATGAGTTAGTAGAGTTAGTAGATGTGGTATTAGAAGAGTTAGATTCTAATTCTCCAAAGAAGTATTGAGAGAGAGGATTAGGAGATTCTGTGCCACCTAAAAGGAGATGAGAATCTAAGAATAGAGAGGGTTTATAGGATTGTAATTCCTCTAGGCTTTCTTGTAAATTGCATTCTTGTTTGATTTGTTTATAGATTGTATCACAATCAATATAGTCTTTATCATTTGCAAAGATATAAATTGCTTTTGCTTGTGTATCTACATAGAGCGTAGAGCTCATAGATAAAGTAGAGATTTTATTTTCATTAGATTTTAGACTTGCTTTTATATAGCATACATTGATATTGTCGCCATAAAGAATATGTTTCATCATAGAAAGTCTAGCATCAAAATATGATACACTAGACTTATCATTATACAGAGCTATTTTAGTGGAATTGCTATTATATCTAAAGAGTTTAGCAATATTATTTTCACTTAATACTTCGTTTCCATCTTTATCAGTTATTTTGAATGGTTGGCATTTAAAAATAGCCCTTTTTTCTGCTATGCTACATTGTTTAGAATCTAAATTATCTATATCTTGTTTATCCAATATTTCTGTATAATATTCTAACGCTATTATTTTGTCTATAATGTTGTCTTTAGTAGTATGTAGCTGAATATATGTGCTTTCTATCTCTTTTTCTAGGCTTGTTACATAAAGGATATGTTCTATAAGGGTGGCTAGGAAATCTGTGCTATTTGGTCTCTTTTCTTGGGTTTTATAAAGCATTAGATTTTTATTATTAATTCTCATACTTAAAGGATTAAAGACTTGATAAACTTCTTGCATAAAATTGTTTAAATATTCTATACATTCTTCAAGGTTTTTATTTTTTACTTTGTTATAGTTGGGATTTGATTCTAAAAGATAGGAGTAGAAGTAGAGGGTTTGAGTAATGGGTATAATGGCGTGGGAATCTTTACCTGTATGAATGGGAAGCTTATTGATTGAACCATATTGAGCTGAAGCAATGAGTTTTATACCGCCATTGTCATAAATATGTGTTATTTTGTCTGAAATATCAATACTTCTTTTATCTAAAATTTCTTGTAAAATTTTTATAATATTAGGATTTATAATAGGACTTGGAAGATTCCAACCATAAATACTAGGTGCATTAAAAGTATAAACTTCACTTGGAGAGAATTTAAGTTTATCTTTGTATATGCTATCGCAATAGATTAAAGCCCATTGTGCAAGATAACCTCCCAAAGAGTGTCCTACAAAGATAATTTTATCTGAATCCGCATTATTTAAAATAGGTGCTATATCTAGTAAAAATTGTTTCAAGGCATTAGCTTGAAAATCTCCTTTGCCAAAGGTTAAATTTGCATCTTGAATTACATCTAAGGCGGTTTCTAAAATTGCTTTAATATCTTTAAAATTATTCTCCGTTCCCCTAAACCCCACTACAAATCTATCCTCTTGTGTATCATAAAATAAAGTAGCAGAGAATCCTGAAGTAGTATTGGGTTGATGAAAATAAATTTTGTATCTTTTAACAAAATTTTGTGCTTGTAAAGGAGAAAATTCTCCATTTAGTTTATCAAAGTTAGTTTTTTCATTTAGTGTATTAAGTAAATTTGATTGCCAAGTATTATCTTGTTTTAAATTGATTAATACTTCTTGTCCTTGATATTCTTTGCTTATGATATGTTCTAAGGTAATTTCTACTTCTTTATATCCTCTAGGATAGTTTTCATCTTTTATTTTATTGCTATTATAATCTAGCTCATAAATTTTTCTAGGAGTATTATTAGAATCTTTTAGCAAATCAAAATAAAAATAACTAGCTTGGGCAAGTTCAGCATAGTCTTTTAGATTATTGATTTGAGATTTCATTTTAAACCCCTTTAAAACTTAATCTAGTAAGAATTATAAACAAAACGAATGCCAATGGATAATATAATAGCAAAAACCTTATTAAATATTTTTTAATTTGAAACATATTACTTACTCTTTTGTATATATTACAAAAATATAAAAAAATATAAAAAAACAGAGAAAAACAGAGAAAAACAGAGAAAAATAGGGATTAAATTCCTTTCTAAACTTAAAAGAGATTATTAAAAATGATATTATATAGATACTAAGTGCTATCATATAAATTGAAAAATCTGCGGCAAAAGGAATAAATAAACAAAAATAAACAAAAATAAACAAAAATAAACAAAAATAAACAAAAATAGGGAAAAATAGAGCTTTAGATTTAGATTCAATCATTTTTTTTAATATTAAATATGACAAATAGGGTAACAAAGGGTAAGAATATAAAAAAAATATACTCCTTAAGGTATCCTTTGTAAAAAATTCTTTATCACTAAAATAACTGTATAGAAAACCATATAAAAGAATACCCCCAATAAATACAACCCAACTAATATATAATATTTTTAATACCCTCATCTTGCTCTAAACCACATATTAACTCCTTTATCACTAAATACACCATAGCTTACTAAATCTTGCATTATAGGATAATCATCATTATGTTTTTTTAATCCTCTTGAGCTAGGGAGTATTAAGGC
>NZ_NXLP01000031.1:0-14730 GCF_003364125.1 Helicobacter sp. MIT 14-3879 | reverse complement strand
GTATAGCTCAATATAAAAAACATATTATAAATACCTTGATTTACAATAAACAAGCAAGTGGCGATGACACATTTTATATTATTGAGGGGCATTTTCACTTGGGAGAATCCTTACAACAAGATAATATTCATTATATTTCATTGCCATCTTCGTATTTCACAAAAGAATATGTTGTTTTACAGGCAGGAGGTTAGCTAAACTATGGAACAAACAACACTGACAACCAAGATTTCATCTAATCAAATTGAACTGATAGATTTTCGCATTAATGAAGAAATAGATGGACAGATATATGAGGGCATTTATGGAATAAATGTTGCCAAAGTTCAAGAGATTATCCAAATGCGCGAAACTTTTGAGTTGCCTGCAAGCCCAGACTATATTATTGGCGTATTTGATTTGCGCGGGATAGTTATTCCTCTCATTGATTTGGCTGCTTGGCTTAATATTAAACACAGGGAGTTTAAGATTCCTATTGAAAAAAAACGTATTATTATTGCAGAATTTAATAATTTAAAAATTGGCTTTTTAGTTCATGAAGCAAAGCTTATAAGACGTATCAGTTGGGATAATGTACAGGCTGCACATTTTAGCTCAAATAGTCACAACCTAGAGAGAGGTAAAATAACAGGCACGACAAGAATTGAAGATGGTAAAACGCTCTTAATTCTTGACTTAGAGGGCATTGTTGATGACCTTGATTTCTATGGCAATACGCACGACAAAAAAGAATTAGGTCAAATCACTCACAAGTTTAGTGGTAATGTTCTTATTGTCGATGACAGCACAGTGGCACGTTCCTTACTAAAAAAGAATCTCAAGAAAATGGGCTTTGTTGTCCTAGAGGCACATGACGGTAGCATGGCAATTCAAATGTTAAACGATTTTTATGGACAATACAATGACGACATTGTTTCACATATTCGCTTTATAATTTCTGATATTGAAATGCCAAAAATGGATGGCTTTCATTTTGCTGAATATGTGAAAAACGATAAAAGATTTCAAGCCATTCCTCTTATTTTTAACTCTTCAATTTGTGATAAATTTAGCAAACAAAAGAGTAGGGATATAGGAGTAGATGCTTATCTTGTTAAATTTGATGCGCAAGTATTTTATGAGGAGATAGTAAAAATCCTAGAATAGAAATAAAATATTACTTTTTATGTTATAATTTTGGGATTTTTATAAACGATAGTGCTTATGAGGTGTTTTAATGAATGACGATATGCAAGAAATAATGGAGGATTTTCTGATTGAAGCCTTTGAAATGGTTGAACAACTTGACCAAGACTTAGTAGAATTAGAAAGTAATCCCGAAGATTTAGATTTACTTAATAGAATCTTTAGAGTAGCCCATACCATTAAGGGTTCTAGCTCATTTTTAAACTTTGATGTCCTTACACATTTAACGCATAATATGGAGGATGTTCTTAATAAGGCTCGTAGGGGCGAATTAAAAATTACTCCAGACATTATGGATGTTATTTTAGAATCTATTGACCTCATGAAAGCCCTTTTAAATGTTATTCGCGATAATGGCACAGATGCTAACAGTGGAATCGATGTGAGTGATTGTGTGAAAAAACTTCAAGCCATTTCCAAGGGTACTAGTCCGACAGAGGAAGCACCAGCCACAGAACAAACACCAAAAGCAGCACAAACAACCAGTACAGATTCTGCTCCTGCTGAATCGGGTCCTGTTGATAGTAGTCCTGCCTTAGAAGAACCAGAACCAGATTATGCTAATATGTCTCCAGAGGAAGTAGAAGCAGAAATTGCAAGACTTCTAGCAAAGCGGCAAGCAGAAGATAAAAAGAGACGAGAGGAAAAACGCAAAGAAGAGGCACAAACTGCAAAACAAGAATCTGCTCCCTCTTCAAATGCACAGCAAAAGCCAGCCGCAGCAGCTCCTAAACCAGCTACAAAAGCTCCAGCAAAAGCCGACAAAGAGGGACAAAAGTCTCCTTCAGTTGCAGTTGAACCCACTGTACGTGTAGATGTAAAAAGATTAGACCATTTGATGAATCTCATCGGAGAACTTGTTTTAGGTAAAAACCGCTTGATTAGAATCTATGGCGATGTAGAGGAACGTTATGATGGTGAGAAATTCTTAGAAGAGCTTAATCAAGTAGTAAGCTCTATTAGTACCGTTACAACAGATTTGCAATTAGCTGTTATGAAAACAAGAATGCTGCCTGTTGGTAAAGTCTTTAGTAAATTCCCAAGAATGGTGCGCGATTTAAGTCGTGAATTGGGTAAAAATATCGAACTGATTATTAGCGGAGAAGAAACAGAGCTTGATAAGTCAATTGTAGAAGAAATTGGTGACCCGCTTATTCATATTATTCGCAATTCTTGCGACCATGGAATCGAAACCCCAGATATTCGCAAAGCCAATGGCAAAAGTGAAACAGGCAAAGTTGAGTTAAAGGCTTACAATGAGGGTAACCATATTGTCATTGAAATTGCAGATGACGGTAAGGGGCTTGATGCTAATATGCTTAAGACGAAAGCTATTGAAAAAGGATTAATTAGCGAGAGAGATGCCGATAGCATGAGCGATAAGGAAGCATTCGCAATTATCTTTAGACCGGGATTCTCTACTGCTGCGGCTATTACAAATGTAAGTGGACGTGGTGTGGGTATGGATGTTGTGAAAACAAATGTCGAAAAGTTGAATGGGATTATTGAAATAGATTCTGAAAAAGGCATTGGCACAACACAAAAACTTAAAATTCCTCTAACCCTAGCGATTATGCAAGCATTGCTTGTGGGTGTTCAAGAGGAATATTATGCTATCCCATTAAGTTCTGTTTTAGAAACAGTGCGTGTATCACAAGATGAAATTTACACAGTTGATGGTAAAAGTGTATTGAGACTTCGCAATGAAGTATTAAGTTTGGTGCGTTTAGCAGATATTTTTAAAGTAGATTCTGTGTTAGAAAACCTTAATGAAGTCTATGTTGTTATTATCGGGTTAGCGGAGCAAAAAATTGGTGTCATTGTTGATTACCTTATAGGGCAGGAAGAAGTTGTTATTAAATCTCTGGGTTATTACCTTAAGGGAACAGAAGGAATTGCAGGCGCGACAGTGCGAGGTGATGGTAAAATTACGCTTATTGCAGATGTCGCAGCTATGATGGATATGGCAAAAGATGTAAAAGTCAGTGTCAATAATCTTGTTTCACAAAATACTGTTGCAAAAGCAAAACAAACGCCAAGTGATTATATTGTTTTAGCTATTGATGATAGCAGTACTGACCGTGCTATTATGAAAAAATGTCTTAAGCCATTGGGTGTAACTGTGCTTGAAGCAAGCAACGGTTTAGAAGGCTTAGAAATTGTTAAAAATGGTGACCATGATTTAGATGCTGTTTTGGTGGATATTGAAATGCCTCGTATGGATGGTTATACCTTTGCTAGTGAAGTGCGTAAATATAATCGATTTAAAAACCTTCCATTAATTGCAGTAACAAGCAGAACAAGTAAAACTGACAGAATGCGTGGCGTGGAGTCTGGAATGACAGAATATATCACAAAACCCTATACTCCAGAATATCTGCTTAATGTAGTAAAGCGCAATATTAATTTACAAGTTAGTGGAGAGTAAGAATGGATAATAAACAATTAAAAGATGTGTTTGCAAAACAACAAAAGCAGCTTGATGGTTCAGAGTTACAGAGCGATTCTGAAAATATTGTCCAACTCATAGGATTTGTTGTAGGCACAGAAGAATTTGCTGTCCCTATTCTTAATGTTAAAGAAATCATCAAACCTATAGATTTCACGCGTGTTCCTGGTACTCCAAACTATGTTATGGGAGTATTTAATCTGCGAGGGAATGTCTATCCCTTAATCAACTTGCGTATGAAATTTGGTATTGCTCCTGCCAAGCAAGATGGCGATACACGTTACCTTGTTGTGAATCATAATGATGAAATTGCAGGGTTTGTTATTGATAAGCTGACAGAGGCTATTCGCATAGATGAAAATTTGATTGACCCCATTCCTGACACTTTTAATGAACAAGAGAATCTTATGTATGGCATTGCTAAACAGGGCGATAGATTAACCACAATTTTACGTGTAGATAATCTCTTAAAGCGAACATTTTAGTTCAATCTACTGAATCTGACTGTTTATAGAAACTATCCCAAAAATAATGTGTGCGATAAAGTCTTTGCCACATAAGATAATGTGCTTTTTCTCTACATTCTCTACACAATATTTTTCATTTGAAATCAGACACTGAAATTAACAGATAATAACTTTGCCTTTATGATTCTACAAGCAATTTTTCAAAGAAACCAATAAAGATTCTAAGCAAAGTAAAGACAATCCTGCTATCAAAATTCTTAAAACATGGTTGATTATCAGCCTTAAAAAACAGTAGATTGAGAAATAATATTTTATTCTATTGTGATGAAAGTAGAATTGAGATTAAAATTTTTTCTTTTACAAACAAGTAATGAAATTTCTATACAAAGAAATGGCAGAAAGATTTATATTGACCTGTGATTTGTGTTTTTTTGCATTCAAATTACTTGTAGTCTATCATAAAGACAATAAGTAATTATGATAAAGCTAACTTGAGTATTTACTAACTTATGATAGCCTATCGTTTTACAAAAAATCTAAAACACAAGGTGAGTTTATGAAAAAATCATTTCTATTCACTTCAGAATCTGTTACTGAAGGACACCCTGACAAGATGGCTGACCAAATCAGCGATGCGGTGCTTGATTATATCCTTGAGCGCGATAAAAAGGCGCGTGTAGCGTGTGAGACTTTGGTAAGCAATGGCTTTTGTGTGATAGCAGGTGAGCTCAAAACCATTGTGTATGCGCCGATGCAAGAAATTGCGCGTAAAGTCGTGAGAGAAATCGGCTACACAGACGCTCTTTATGGCTTTGATTACCGCTCTGCTGCTGTGCTCAATGGTATCGGTGAGCAAAGCCCTGATATTAATCAGGGCGTAGATAGAGAAGATGGCGAGATTGGGGCGGGCGACCAAGGATTGATGTTTGGTTATGCCTGTCGTGAGACTCCCTCGCTTATGCCCCTACCTATTTGGCTCTCTCACCGTCTCACAGAGGGTTTAGCCACAAAGCGAAAGGACGGCACACTTCCTTTCTTACGCCCTGATGGCAAATCCCAAGTGACCGTGAGATACGAAGAGGGCGTGCCTGTGAGCATTGATACGATTGTGATTTCTACCCAGCATAGCCCAGAAACTAGCCAAACACACCTACGTGATGCAGTCATTGAAGAAATCGTGCAAAAAGTCCTGCCTCAAAAATATCTCAATGACAATATCCGCTATTTCGTCAATCCCACGGGCAAATTCGTGATTGGCGGACCACAAGGCGATGCGGGGCTAACAGGACGCAAGATTATTGTGGATACTTATGGCGGGAGTTGTCCTCACGGAGGAGGGGCTTTTAGCGGGAAAGACCCGAGCAAAGTCGATAGAAGTGCGGCTTATGCGGCGCGCTATGTCGCTAAGAATCTCGTTGCAAGCGGGGTTTGTGATAAGGTTATCGTGCAGGTGGCTTATGCTATCGGGGTGGTTGAGCCTGTTTCGATTCTGGTTGATACACAAGGCACGGGCAAGGTTGAAGATTCTAAGCTCACTGAATGTGTGAAAAAAGTCTTTCGCCTCACACCTAAGGGCATTATAGAATCTTTGGATTTGTTACGTCCAATCTACCAAAAGACTGCAGCTTATGGGCATTTCGGGCGAGAGCTACCTGAATTTAGCTGGGAGAAAACCGATAAAATCGCAGACATCAAAGATTTTTGCGGCATAAGGTAGCCCCCCCCAACCTTACCCTGTCAAATCACTGACACATTTTAGAACCTTAGAATCTCTCTTGCTTAAAGCAAGCACAACGAAGATTCTAAGCCTAGAGATTAAAAATTATTTTAGAACGTTATTGGAAGGCATTGTGAGGATTGAGAGGTTAGAAAATCATGAAATCTTTGTGAAGATTCCATTCAGGTATTACTTTCTTTTGACACACAAGCTTTGTCTCCAATGCTAGAAATGTGCGATTAATCATCTCGCATTCATTGATTATACTCTGCAATCTTATATTGATAAAGCATGCCAATGATTGCTAAATCTTGCAGAGGTCATCTTATCTTTATTGTTTATTGTTTGTGCAGGCAGAATGCAAAGGCGTATCACAAGTTGCCAATGAAGTAGGCTATGTGAATGTCTCGGCATTTTGTAAAAATTTCAAACACAGCTTTGGAGAAAATCCAAAAACTACTTTAATGAGACACAAAGAATCAAAAAAGAGGAAAGGCAAGGATAAGAGCCACACAAACTAGATTCAATACAGAGAGGATAAAAAGGAGCTAGGTGAATAAATCTAGGGAAGTTTAAGAGAATTGTAGGCTAGCACATTAAATCTATGTAAGAGCTAAGAGTTTAGAATCCCTTTTGTTTTAAGGACAACTTATCTCAATTCGATAACAAAAGGACATTCATTGGACAAACTCCCGGTGAGCTTTGATAGAGGGTGTTATCCTATATGATAATAGATTGCTAAAGAGAACTCTAGCTCCAAAAATACGCGCGATAAAACCATTACATCCGTGTTTCATTTGTCCAAGCCCTAGCATATAAGCCGTTGAGTGCGAGTAACTCTTTGTGTGTGCCAGATTCAGCGATAATGCTACCTTGCGGTGTTTTTTGCAACACGATAATCTTATCACAATGCACAATGCTGCGGAGTTTATGCGCGATAATAATCACACTTTTATCTTTTGTGAGCCGATTGATTGCCCGCTGCAATGCGCGTTCATTAATGACATCAAGGCTGCTGCTGATTTCATCGAGCAAGACAATTGGTGCGTTTTTGAGCAGGCAGCGCGCAATAGAGATTCTCTGTTTTTGTCCCCCGCTTAGGCTCTTGCCTCCTTCAGCAATTTTGCTCTCAATCCCCTCACTCATTGAATCCACAAATCCTAGCGCATTCGCATCTTGAAGTACTTTGCGCATTTCTTGTTTGCTCACATTTTCTTTAGCAAAAGCAAGATTGCTCGCAATGCTGCCCTCAAACAAATGCACCTTTTGAAACACCATTGAAAATTTTTGCATCAATGCTTCTGGCTCAAGTGTAGCGATGTCTTTGCGTTCATTCTCATCACCTAGCCAAATCCGTCCGCTTGTTGGCTCATAAAACCTTGCAATGAGTTTCACCATCGTGCTTTTTCCGCTACCACTTTCGCCCACAATGGCAAGGCTTGTTTTATCTCTGATAGTGAGGTTAATGTTATGCAGCACGGGTTTGCAATCTCCATAGCTAAAGCTCACATTTTCTAAGCAAATTGTATTGCCTTGAGGAATGGCTTTGTCTTCACCCTTTATCACATCTTGGGCGAAAAGCTCAAGGATATTTGCCCCCGCTTTTGCGTAATATTGCAAGTCAATAAAATTCACACAAAAAGTCATCAGTGGCACAAACGCCTTTGAGCCAATGAGTAAAAAGCCAATGTATTCTATCACGCTCATTTCGCCACTGAGCAAAAACTCTCGTCCCACCATCACCATAATCCCAATTCCAGCACCCATACAGGAGAGAACACTAAGTGCAAAGGGCATCAGCGAGACTTCGATTCTGATACTCTCTTTGCGCAGAGAATCAAATGCCCTCTCCACGCGTGCAAACTTGCTTCCTCCCATATTATAAGCCTTAATTGTGTTCATTCCGTCAATGTATTCATTAATCACATTGGAGGCTTGCAGCACAGCGTGATGATGACGCGCACTTAAATGGGCAGCAAATTTACGGATTCCTACAAGAATCGCTATTGCCACAGGCACGCACGCAAAGAAACTAAGTGCCATTTGCCAATGATAAAAACAGAGACCCACAAAGACAAACAAGACAAGAATAAGTGAAGAGCAAGTTTGGGGTAAAAGATGCGAATTTGCGCCTTCAAGCTTGGTAAAATCATTCATCAAAGTATGGCTTAATCGCATAGGATTTGCGCCCTCTAAGAATCCAAGTGGCAATTTACGAATATGCTCTGCGAGCTTCAGTCTGCCCTGTGCCGAGAGTTTGTAGGTGTTCTCAAAATTTGCCTTATACATTGGGAGCTGCACGAAATAATACACCACCATATACAAAGCCGCGAGTGCGCAGATTCCAAACAGTTCATTGAAACTCACCTCGCTTTTGCCCAAAAAGGGAGCAAGAATACGCTCAACAAAAACTATCAAAATAATAACGCCCAAAAAACCAAAGTAATCACTCAAAGTCGTGAAAAACACCGAGCGATAGAATCGCTTCAAATCATTCAATGTGATTTTTTTAAGAATCTCAATCATTTTCTCTCCTTAGTTTTGGATACTCCACTCTTGCGTGCGCGCATAAGTGCCCCAGAGGTTTTGATAGATAGCACATCGCTTTAATAACTCTTCGTGTGTGCCAAAATCAACTAGCTTTCCCTCATCAACAAGTGCGACTTTATGCGCAAATTTTATGCTACTTAGTTTGTGTGCAACCATAATAATGGTCTTATCACTTGAATGTGTGAGATGACTGATTGCTTCATTAATTGCTTGTTCATTAGCAGTATCAAGATTTGCGGTAATTTCATCAAGCAACAAAATCGGTGTATTTTTGAGGATTGCGCGGGCGATATTAATGCGTTGTGCCTCGCCACCGCTTAGACTAATGCCTCTGTCTCCAATGTGGCAATCAAGCCCATATTTCTCGATAATATCTTTGCATTGAGCCATTCTAGCGGCATTCAAAACATCAGAATCTTGCGCATTTTTGCAGCCTGCCTTGATATTCTCGCGCAATGAATCCAAAAATAAAAAACTCTCTTGAAAAACAAGGCTAAGGCAGCCCAAAAGTCCCTCTTCAGACATTTCTCTAATATCGATTCCGCCAATGCGAATACTCCCACTACTCACATCATAGAATCGCGCAATCAGCGAAAGCAAAGTGCTTTTGCCCCCACCGCTTGCACCCACAATCACCAAATGTTCGCCTTGTTTGAGGCTAAAGCTCACATTGGAGAGGGCAGGGCAAGAGTCATAGCTAAAACTCACATTTTCAAATGTTATATCAAAATGCTCGGGCAAACGAGGATTTTTAGCTTGAGCCAAAGGCTTTTGTGCAAAGATTCTATCGATTCGTTCCACACCTTCATTAATCTGCATCACCTCATAGCTAAGGTTCAGAATCTTAAGCATAGGGGCAATCAAACCATTGCTCATCATCACAAAGAAAAGAACGGTGAGAACAAGCACAATATCCAAAGGCTCTTTTGCCACCAAAAACGCAGCCAAAGGCAGGATAAAAAAGATAAAGCACTGAACGAGGATATTAAAAATCGTAAAAGTCGGCGTGCATTTATAGGCAAAGCCTAAGGTATAGTCTTTATAGGCTTGAATGCTTTGTGCGAGATTCTGAAAGCTTAGTGCGCTTTTATTAAAAAGCTTGATAATGCTCATACCATCGACAAACTCAATGCAGCGCGTGTTGATTTGCTCCTGCATACTAAAAAACTTTTTGATTTCTTCTTTCATCGAGCCTTTTTGATAAATGCTAAATTGCACACATAGCGCGACAAGATAGGTCCCGATACTTATTAGCCCAAAACGCCAATCTACCCACAAAAACACGGCAAAAATGGTGATAGCACCAATGATTGTCATCAAAAACTCTGGAATCTTATGCGCGACAAAATTCTCAATCTTTTCGACATTTTCTTGGATATTTTTGTGAATCTCCCCCTTTGTTGTCGTGGTGAAATATCCAAGCGGCAAAGTTGCAAGGTGTTTTAAGAGTTCAAGGCGAATGTTATATAAAATGCGATAGGCAGCAAAATGGCTTAGGGTAAAGCTCGCACCCACACAAATCATTGAGGCAATCACCGCACCAATGGCACTTAGCCCACAGAGTAGTACATAGTCTTTATCCACAGCACTTATATTATCTGCAAACATCACAAATTCACAAACAAGCAGATAGCTTGCAAAATAAGGCACAAATTGCAACACCGCCGAGATTGCAGAGAGAATCCCAGCAAAAACAAGCATTGTTGCTTTTTGCCTGCTAAGTTCCAAAAGCCGCGCTATGCCCTTTTTGTTTTGAGAATCTTTTATGTTTTTTGTTGTTTCCATTCCTTACTCCTTAAAATGAAGATTTTGTGTGAGCCATAAGCCAAAAAGCACAAAAATCGCACTCAAGCTAAAAATGCTCATATACCCTAGCCCGACTTCAGGTGCAACGCCAAAATGTGTGAGAATATGAGGCAAAAACTCTGATAGAGGGATTGAGGGCTGTGCATTGAGAGATTCTATATCTTGGATAAAAAGTCCTAGAATCTGCGAAGCAAGAACGCCAGAGAGAATAAAAGCCGCATTCTCGCTCAAGCGCAAAAAGCTAAAATCAACCCCGCTTTGTTGTGAATCTTCGCACCAGCGCATACCAAGTGTGTAGAGAAAGATAAATTGCCCACCAAAGCATAATCCTTCTAAAAACAATCCGCCAACAATGAGCAAATGCGATTGCCAAAGCTGCATATTGAGCGCTAAGACAATGAACATCAACATTTCAAATATCAAAACAGTGCGCAATGCGTTGATAAATCCTAGCTTTTGAATGAGCAAATAGACGAGTGGCGAGGCAATTAGCAATGCCAAGCAATTCAGCACTCCGCTTAGAATCCCAACAAGTTGCAAATCAAAGCCAAGATAGACAAAGAGCGCAGAGCTTGTCGATGAACTCAATGTCAAAGGAAAGACAATGAGAATCAGCGCGCTAATGTCTCTCCAATTCGCTGCATTTTTTAATGTCTTGATAATACTTTGTTTATGTGTACCCACACTCAAAGGATAATGCAGCATTAAAAGTGGCAATGTAAAGAGAAGTATCGCACTACCCAAAACCAACATTGCAACAGAAAAGCTAAACCATTCACAAAGCATCAGGCAGACAATCACGCCAATTATCCCGCCCAAACCGCTCGCAATGAGCATAATCGTGTTGAGTCTAGGCTTTTGCGCCGCGCTTGTTTTTTCAATCCCCACGCCATTAAGAGAGATAATCGCAACAGACGCAAAGAGGCTCATCAGGGTAAAAAGCGCAAAGATGCAATGCACATTATCAGCCATATCAAGTAAGGCTAAGATAAAAAAGCACACGCTAATGCCGCATTGTGCGCAAACAGCGAGCATTTTAAAAGAAAGAGGCGATTTTTTGCGATAGGATTCAACAAAACCAGAATAAAAAAAGCTCAAGATAAAGGGCAGCAATGCTAAATAGACATAGCTAAAAGTTTGCGGGGGCATTTGTGCTTTAGCAAGCAATGCGGGCATTGAACCATAGAGGCAAAAGCTGAAGATACTCACAGCAATATAGACGCTAAAGCTTAGGGTATAGAGGGTAGAAGTTTTCATTACAACTCCTTAGAATCTAATACGTATAGCTTAAGCCTAAGCCAATATTCAAAGGATTCGCAGGGATATAATAGTTCTCTCCCATTCCTAAGTTCCTTGCATAAGTGGCATAGCGCGTATTGGTTATGTTTTGGCTAAAAAGCTTGAGTGTCCAATCCTTGTATTGATAAGATACATTCAAGTCAAGCACAAAATAGGCTTTTTGCTTAAAATCTACAGAATGGTATAAATCATCAAAATAATAACTTGAGTTCAATCGCATATTGCCTCCCAAGAAAAAGGCGTGGTGATTGAAACGAGCTATTGTCCAATCAAATCCGCCAACTATGCTCACAAGCGGCGAGAATTTTAAATCTAGCCCCGAGACATCATAATCTTGGGGTTGTGGGTTTCCAGCAATGATGATTGTGCCTTTATTATTCCCACCCTTAAAGTAGCGCGCCACGCCAATATTGAGCCCCAAAAAGGACGAAAAGCTTTCCCCTTGATAGGAGATTTCTAAATCAAGCCCTGTGCTATATGCATCGCCAATGTTTTTGAGCGATTGGTAGATTCCTGTGCCAACATAGCTTTGTCGGTCTTTGATATACATATAATATAACGCACTATTGATATGCAAACGTGAATGCAAAAGCTTTGTATGCGAACCCATCTCTGCGCTATAAATTTGCTCGGGATTATAGGGAATTGTATCTTGCAAGGCATAGGGAAATTTGACAAATCCTCCTGCTTTGGTGGATTGTGTGGCAGAAATATAGAGCCTTGTACTCTCACCTGCTTGAAATCCTAATGAAATGCGCGGATTGAAGCTATGCCACGATTTATCATTATGGATTGCAGGCAGGTTTGCCATAGGTGGCACATCAGAATCCATTTTTGCTGTGTAATATTGATAGCGCACACCCAGCCCAATATCAAAATGCTCACCCAAAGGCAGATTGCCATCGGCAAAGAGTGCGAGGGTATTCACACTCTCTTTTGCTTGCCATTCCTCACGGAATCCAAATGTTTGCTGCACATTTTCAAAACCGCGCATACCATTATCAGTAATGAGATATTTATAATACGCTCCAAACACACTCTTTGCGCCATTATGATATTCAGTATTAAGTCGAATTTCTTCAATGACTTGCATATTGTCATAGAAATAGCCATTGTTTGAGCCACTTTTAAGCCTTACAACAGGATAGGTATTGCTCAAATTGGTTGAGAGCTGATAGGCAGTGATTGAGCTAAACGTGCTATTTTCCATATAATAGTCAAGCTTGAATGCTGCATTATGCGCTTGGGCTTTGCTAAAGGGATTTTTGTTATAAATCGCTGTGGGCGAACCCAAAGAAGTCGCATTGGGGTTGTAATGAGAGCTGCTATCATAGCCCATATTATCGACAACAGAATCGCTAGAGAGTTTATAGCCATTCTCATATTGCGTTTTGCTCAAATAAAAATCTTTATGCGATTGACTGAAATAATAGTTATAGCTGATAGTTGCCAAGAGATTCTCGCCTGCTTTGCCTATCAGGGTAATGCCTGCTATGAGGCTATCAGCCGTATTGAGATGATTGCTTGAAGGCGATTTGATAAAGCCATTATCGTGGATATAGCGCAGATTGCCCTTTAGCCATAGCTTATCCTTGCTGACTTCTCCGCCTGCATAGAGATTCATATCTTCATAGAGCTTGCTTCCAAGCACAGAAATATGTGCATAAGGCTTATTCATTGGATTCTTGGTGGTGATATGCAGCAAGCCACTTTGGGAATTTTCGCCATAAAGTGTGCCTTGTGGTCCGCGCAAGAGTTCCACCTGCGAAACATCGCCGAGTGCTTGAATCAAAAAATTAGGGCTTTGTGGCACACCATCGACATACAAATTGAGCGTTGTCGAATAGAAATCGGGGCTACTTAACCCCCTAAGTGTTGCGGTAGGAAAGGCACTGCTGCCATTGGTGCTAAGGTTGAGCCCCGCAAAGACTTTGGATAAATCTTGTGTGTTATGCACCTCTTGCCGTTGCAGCTTCTCTTCGTTTGCGACACTCACAGATGCATTCACCTCGAAGACTTCTTCAGTGTATTTGTTTGCTGTGGTAACCACCGTATCAAGTTTGACCGTGTTCATTGGTTGGGAATCATCTTTTGAATGACTCAAGGTAGAATTATCAGCATAAACATACAATAGACCACTAAAGAGCAAAACTTGCATTTGAAGAATCTTCATTAATGTATCCTTTATTTTAATAATGATTTGCAATCATATAATATTCATCATAGTATTTCTACCTCAAAATACTATGATGATGTAAAGTGATACAAAATGAAATAAATTATTAAAATAATTGTTATATAATATGATGACTACAATAAAACTAAGGCAAGCAATGAGCTTTGATGAATATTACGCTTCTATTTTTGACGGATTAGACGTAGAGGCATGCCATACATTGACAGGGACAGAGCTACAACACAGTCAATATAAGGGGAGTCGTTTTGAGATTAATCTCCACACCATTGAGCTTTTTGATGGAATCCGACTCGATTTTGGACGATATAATGGTGATTTCAGAGACTTTTTGCGCAAAGTCCCACACGAGGAAGTGTTGCATTTTGGCTATTGTTTAGCAGGAGGATATGAGGGCTTGGTTGAAAGTAAAATACCCTTTTGTTTGGGTATCTCTGACATCTGGTGCTGCTCGATGTGTAACACGATACACACCACAGCCCCCGTGCAATGTCAAACGATTGGCTTTAGCATTGCAATTACTGAAGCAAAAAATGAAATTGGCAAATTTTTGAGGCATTGCGATATTGTGAGGTTGCATGATTATTTGCTTGATAATCCACTCTGCTGCCCTGCAAACAAGGCAATGATAAAAATCTTTGCTAAGCTCCAACCTCATTATAATAGCGATATTTTGCGACTAAGTGTGCTTGAGCTACTCCTAGTGCTTGATAGCATTGTGCGAGAAACACCCCGACATTATCAGAAGCCAGAGAGGAGAGATTATTGCAGAGAACTTCACCATTTTATTCAAAAGCATTGTCATAGGGATTTGGGCTTAGAATATCTTGCTAAGATGTACAATATCAGTGTAGCAAAGCTTACAAGAGACTTTTTAAGAGTGTATGGTATCTCTATCTACCAATTTATGAAACAATGTCGAATGCAGAGAGCTTATACCCTACTTATAAGTGAGGATAATAATGTATCACAAGTTGCCAATGAAGTAGGCTATGTGAATGTCTCGGCATTTTGTAAAAATTTCAAACACAGCTTTGGAGAAAATCCAAAAACCACTTTAATG
>NZ_NXLP01000123.1:0-2635 GCF_003364125.1 Helicobacter sp. MIT 14-3879 | reverse complement strand
GCAAAAAGCAGGGGGTCAGCGTAAGAGAGATTATAAGAAATAGGGTTAAGAAATATAATAATGGTTATTTACCACAATCACTAGGATTTTTTGGTTCAAAGGATAATTTTGAGTGGAAACAATATGCTTTAGACGAAAACTATCTACATACCAAACAAGAGACATTTTCACAATGCCCTTTAAAAATCTTTAAAAGGAATCCTAATGTTTGAAATTCTACTTGCCTATATCCTAGCAGTCTTTTTACTTATCGCTACTCCAGGTCCTGTGGTAGCACTTGTCATACGCAATGCTTCGCTTTATGGGTTTAAAAGCGCATTTTTCACAAGCATAGGAACAAACTTTGCTTCTTTAATCTTAATGGCACTTGCTATTACTGTGATTTTGGGCGTATTTGAAATTTCTCCTAGTATATTATCTATTATTAGCCTTTTAGGTTGTGCATTTATCTTTTATTTAGGGGTTAGCTCTCTTTATCAAGCATTTAAAGCTCATCAAAATAAACTTTTGCAAGAGTTAGACACACAATCACTCCTACTTGATGATAACAAACCCCAAAAGGCTTTTTCTCCTAGCTTTTTGGAGGGTTTTGGGATTGCTATTGGCAATCCTAAGGATATTATATTTTTCGTAGCATTTTTTCCGCAGTTTATCCACATATACGATTCTATTTTGACAAGTTTAAGCGTTCTAGTGTTGATATGGATTCTTCTTGATTTTTCTATCCTGACTGCTTATGCTATCCTTATGCAAAAGGTTATCTTCTTGCAATACAAGAAAATTATTGGGATTATGAGTGATATTATTTTAATGTTTGTTGGAGTATTTGGAGCTTATTATTTACTTTAATTTTATTTCAAGAAGCGCACACGATACTATATGGTATTTCTAAAATCAAATCATATTCACAAAAGAAGTGCTAATGCTTCACTCTAATACCAAAACCGACTTATTGCGCTAAAGCCGAGACTTCAGAATGACAAGGATTGCTAGATTCTTTAGCCTTACTATGCAAGACTTCAAAATGACAGGAAGTGTTTTTAGAATAAAATTCAGTTTATCACATTCTTACAAATCTAACTTATCCTCTTTACAAGTAGGGGTATAGAGCAGCTATCATTACTTAAGCATAGCGAAATGTCTCTAATAAAAAACTTTAAGATTCTTTGCTCTTTTTAGAATCCAACATAAGAGATTCTTCAGCCTTGCTACGCAAGACTTCAGAATGACAATCTAGCTTATCCTCTCTGTAAGGTATCACCTTGCAATGTATTACCTTATCATACTTAATGCGTATGATAAGCTTTAGCGACAATCTTCCATTGCCCATTACTCTTAAAGAGCTGGTGTAAGTCAGTGAAATGCAGTCCGTGCCAATTCTCTATCATCACCCGCACACTCGCAATACTCTCGCCAATATAGAGCACATCGATATGGGATTTTGCCCCTTTTGCCTCGCCGCTCTCATCAATGACTTTGTAGAGATTCTCTATACTGCCGCTGACTATGCTGCCATCTTTGTTCGTGCCTTGCATTATCGCATTGTTAGCAAATGCAGGTTTCATTAACTCACTTTTGCCGCTATTTGCACCTTTTAGGTAGGTGTTGATAACCTCTATAATCGCCTCGTATTCGCTGATGTTTGTCATACTTTCTCCTTGTGAAATGTGATGAGTTTTTGCATTTCTTGTGAGAGATTCCCTTTGCGCCACCTAAGATAGATTCTTGAGCTTCCTTAGAGTCCCACGCACTTAAAGCCCCATACGCCTAAGCTCGCTAAACTTGTCATCGTGGCAACTTTAGCAGAGGTTTTGAGAAATGCGTTGCGTAGTGAATTGGGGGTGTTTTTCTCGCATAATGTCTCCTCATATCAGAAATAAGAATCTTGCTACAAAAACTCTAGTGATGATTATAAATGAAACTTCTCAAAAGTGCAATACGGAAAATAAAGTGTGATACTCACTAAAAAGAGAGTATAATATTAAGAGAGTTCTTAGCTTAAGGATAGCTAAGGCATAATTGCGAATTGTATCAATTATAAGGAGAGATATAAGGTGATACCTTGCAGAGAGGATAAGCTAGATTGTCATCTTTAAGCTTCGTAGAAGCTGAAGAATCCTTCTACTAGATTCTAAAAGGACTAAAGAAACTAAAGCTTTAATAAAACTTTCAAATTGGGCTAATTATAAAATCTTAAAGTTTTTTTATTAGAAATACTTCGGGCTTTGCCCAAAGTCATGACAATAGGACAAGCTAGATTGTCATTCTGAAGCTTTAACCGTAGCGAAAGTGAAGAATCTCTTATGTGGAATCTTTAAGATACTTCGGCTAATGATTCAGTATGACAAGTTTGAGGGTTCAGAGATATTTCGCTTCTCTTTAAGTAATGACAAATGTAAATTTAACCTTAGAATCTTAGTATGACAGCTGCTTTTGCCTACACTTGCAAATAGGATAAACTAGATTCTTATTTTTAAATGTCTCTTGTCATTTTTAAAAAAGTGATAGCAACTGAATAATCTAAAAAACCTTTTAGCCCCTTGTCATTCTGAACCTGCTTTAGCAGGTGAAGAATCTCTTATACTAGATTCTAAAAGGACTAAAGAATCTTAAAGCTTTAATAACTTTCAAATTA
>NZ_NXLP01000122.1:0-2644 GCF_003364125.1 Helicobacter sp. MIT 14-3879 | reverse complement strand
TCTCTGATAAACAGGAATAACAAATTGTGCATTTTGAGATTTTCCTATAAAGTCTAGTATTTTTGTTGGCTTTGCCTCCATATTTGTATGCTCCTTGTTATGAATCTTATTTTAAGATTAGGGCAGTTTTCCATTTTTAATATTTTTATCGCGCGGGTATTCTCTTCTTTTCTCTATCCAAAGAACCGACTTAACCATGTATCCTGTAAAAATTGTGAAGATTCCTCTTGATTTATGGAATAGAAAATAAAAGTTCTCTGCTTTAGGCTAACAATTTGATTAAAGATTTATACAGACCAAAGAATAAATGAAATAAATAATTCCAGAGACCTTAAGCAAGATTTTGATAATGGCAAATGCAATCATCTCACAAACCTACTTATGTGCTACATCATTCCCGTTTTCTGCAATGCCTTGACACACAACATAGAGAGGGGCTTACTCTTAAGTGTATCAGTACTCAAAAATTCTATGTTCTCATGGGCTGCAAAGCAAGCTTGAAGCATATCATCACGTATACCGTAGATTCTCACATCAAGTTGATACTTGGTGTAATGATGCTTAAATTGTCCTAAAAATGTGCAAGATTCTATCTTTTCACATTCGACTGAAATCGAGGGGAGATTATATAATCCACGATAGAGATTTTCTTGACTCTGTAACACGGCAATTTTACCACTTTTATCAATACAGAGGGCGAGATTAAGAATCTGTTTAGCAAACGCTTTTTTCTTGGGTTTGGGATAGAGATAAGCCTGTGTCTTCCCTGCGCAAAAAGCATTTACAGGACACAACAAACATGAGGGGTTTTTTGCGCTGCAAACAAGCGCACCAAGGTCCATGAGGGCTTGATTATGATTAAAAGCATTAAGGGGATTAAGTAGCTTTTTTGCTAGATTCTGCAGAGTCTTTTGTGTGGGTGAAGAAAGGGCATAGATTCGACAAAGGACGCGTGCAATATTGCTATCTACAAGGCTCACTGCTTGTCTATAGCCAAAGCACAAAATCGCTCCCGCAGTATAATCCCCAATGCCACTTAAACCCAAAAGCTGCTGCTTAGTGCAAGGTAACTTGCCTGCATAGTGTTGGACGCAGAACATAGCACTGTGGTGGAGGTTTCTTGCGCGAGTATAGTAACCCAAGCCCTCCCATGACTTAAGTATCTCTTGCTCACTAGCTTTGGCAAGAGAGGAGAGTGTAGGGTATTTTTGCATAAAAGGCGTATAGAATCGCTGCAACACAGTTTTTACTTGTGTTTGTTGCAACATCACTTCGCTCACATACACGCCATAAGGAGCATTCTCTCCGTATAGATTGCGCCAAGGTAGAGAATGCCTCCCATAAAGCGCATACCATTGCAATAGATTCTGATGAAATAATGCTAACTCCATAGTATTCGTTTAAAAGAAATTAAAAAGCGTGCTTTATCCTTAAATAAACCAAAAGTCTAAAAGCCCTGTAAATTCAATATATAAAATCATCTTATCCTCTTTAATGATAAGCCGTTTCGCTCACACTTGCACACTCAAAAAACGCATTAGCATCTTAACAGAGGATAATCATATATTTTGGATTCTATTGTACTGCCTACTATGCAAGACTTTGTTTTAGAGAATAAAAATCCTTCATATTTTGAAATTTGCAAAAGGCGATTATAACATAAATGCGAAACATTACAAATTTATTTCCAAAATCCTAATCAAAGATTTGAAATAGTGGAGATTCTCTTGATACATGTAACTTGCTTTTTATTGAATCTTGTGATTAATGATTTGCCATAAGCGTTTCAGATTTTCGCATACAATGCAAATAGTTCATCGCTTTATTTCTAAATATTCTTATCATAAATCTTCTATTGTTGTTTAATATTAAATGTGCGTGATAGTTTATATATATTATCGTGTCCTTCTTGTAGCATTTGTCTCATATATTGCATTTCATTGTTCCTGCTTTTGTGATTTCATTCATTACATTTGCGCATTGAGTGCTTATAGATAATCAATAGACGCACAAATTTAGGTAATAATGCAACTAAATAGTTTTGTTGTTCCCTTTGTAATTGCCTGTTGAGTTGGGATAATATTCAAGTGATTATAAACAAAGCGCAATAGATAACTTAAAAGAATAAGAGAAACAAAACATAAAGAGAGTTAAGGAATTAAAAGAGCAAAGATTCTAAAGCTTTAATAAAACTCTTAAATTAGATTTAAAGTGTAGAATCTTAAAAGATTCTATGAAAGATACTTCAATGATAAAATATCGCTTTATAGACTAGAGATATTTCGGGCTTTGCCCTCAATATGACAAAGGAGAGAGATTCCACTTCCTCGCACAATCCCTAAGGATTTTACCTTGCAAAGATGACAATCCACTTTGTCATTCTGAACTTGCTTTAGCAAGTGAAGAATCTATAAGATTCTCTTCTGCTAGATTCTAAAAAGAGCAAAGATTCTAATCACTCAAAGCATTAAACAGCATTAAGGCATAAGCATGAGAATCTAAGAATCTCAAGAGTTAAGAGAGCTAAAAAACAGATAGAGAATAAAAAGACTCAAAGCATAAAGAGTAAAAAGAATCTAAGAGATTAAGATTCAAACATGAGGAAGATTAAAAGGGATTTAAGAATAGACAGAATAAGGAATAA
>NZ_NXLP01000121.1:0-2662 GCF_003364125.1 Helicobacter sp. MIT 14-3879 | reverse complement strand
AGTATTTTGCAAAATGTTACCGATGATAAAAAATAAACTACTGATGATAAAGCTTAAAATTCCACTACACACAAACCAAGCTAATTGCCCGCTTGTAATAGAATCTAATCCTTTAGATTCTAATTTTGCTTTAAGTTGAGAATAGATAGGAATTTTCAAGTAACTATCCTCTACATCTTTTTTAATCGCATTAAGCAAGGTTTCATACTGCTCTTGTGAGATTTCAAAAGTGCAACGATTAGAGGGAGAAAAAGCGTTTTATCCCTTTGTATGTAATGATATTGTTTGGTATTGTCATTCCATTTTGGCACATATTGATTATTTTCAAAGACTTTGCCGCCAGATTCTTTATTATCATAGCTAGAGGTTCTTAGTGGAGCAGAAGATTTATATTGATTATTTTCAAAGACTTTACCCCAATGACTAGCAGAAGATTCCACAGGAGCAAAGCCAAAGAATCCATCATTAAATTCATTAGTCTCTAAACTCTCATACCATTTTTTATCAAAATCTTTCCAATCTTTATTTTTAAGTTTTTCATCTCTTAATTCTTTATCTTCCTTGTCTAAAATATCAGGGTGAGTATGGGTTAAACCAAGAAAAGCGTGAGGGATAGAAATAGGTAGGATTTCTAATTTAGTTTTCATAGGTTCTATATATAAAGTTACAAAATATCGCATAGAGAATCCTTATTTGCCAGTGGTTGCAAGTCCGTAAGCCTCTAACCACCAAAAACTTGTTAATAATATAAATACAATCCAAAAACTTGATTTATAGATTTTGTATTTAATCATTAAGCCTTTCTTTTCTAAAAAGAACCAAATTCCGAAGAAAAATATATGGCATAATGTTAAACATAGAGCAATAAAGAAAAAATCATTTAAAATATCTACATTTCTTAAGTAATAAGATGTTGAATCAAAAATGTAAAATAAAAATTTCCTAATAAGTTTTACAATCAAACCTGCTGGAATGAAAAATGCAATTATAGAAATTGGCATCAAAAAAATGCACAAAAAGCAATCTGGTATAAATTTATCCCATTGAAATTGTTTTTTCATAGCTATATTCCTATGAATTGATTATTTTGAAAGACTTTGCCGCCAGATTCTTTATTATCATAGCTAGAGGTTCTTAGTGGAGCAGAAGATTTATATTGATTATTAAAGACTTTACCCCAATGACTAGCAGAAGATTTATAAGGAGCAAAGCCAAAGAATCCCTCAATATCTTGTATATTACTCTTTTCACTTTGAATAAAATTTTTTAGAGTTTTTTCATAGGCTTGATAATTAAAGAATACAGCATTTTTAAAGTATTGTTTTACAGGAATAGTTATATCTTTATAGCCTTGACGAAAAAATAAATAATCCTTATCTATTTCTTTATAGATATTTTCATCTGTTTTATTTTGCCACTTCTTTTTATTTATGGCAGTATTATTATATTCTTTTGTGAGCTTTTGTATTAAATCCATTTGTGTAGTTTTATTATAATCTTTTAAATCAGATTCTAGTGCATATTCTTTTTTATATTTCTCATTTAAGATTCCATTAAAATTTTCATTAACTAATTGATATTCTATTTTTAATCCTAAGAATGTATGAGGGATTACACCCTCCCATTCTACATTAGGTAAGGAGATATTAGCTCCTAATATCCTCTTATCCTCCATTCTCCAATTTCTTAAACCCCAAGTATCTACATAGACTCCTAGAGTATAATACTTTTGGTAGAGTTTCATTTTTATTCCTTTCCATTAATATTTATATCTTCTTTTATACCTATATTTTGCTGATTGTTAAATACTCTGTTTAAAAAAATATCATCTTGTATGTTATAGTCTCTCATCTCTGTTTTATAAAACTTCTCATCTATTGGGCTACCTTTAGTAAAAAATATAAATTCTGTCCAATTCCTATTAAAATGATAACCCACAATTTGTTGATATGCAATAGAATCAGTATTATTTTTAAGGGTATAAAGGGTATATCGTAACTCATAGATATTTTTATTAATAGGGATATAATAGACTCTACACAGCCAGCTAGTAATATGTGTTTTTAAAATCTCTTCCATTTCCTCCCTCTCCTTTTGCGTTATTACTCTTGCATACACCACCCTACCTATATTTTCTTTACAAAGTTTTTGATACTCTTTATATTCACTATCCCATTGTTTAGGGATAAAGGCACGATAACTTGTAGGATAATAGATATGACCTCCACATATTACATAGAGTATAAAGAAACCAAATATTGCTAAGATGATATAAATCACTCTTTTACGCCTTTTATGCTGCAATCTTTCTCCAATGATGAATAATATATTGATTATATTCAAAATTCTTTAAAGCTTCTTTGTCTATATTCTTTGTATGAGTAGGATTAGGAGATTCTGTGCCACCTAAAAGGAGATGAGAGTAAAGAAAGATTTGAGTATTAGGAGAGTTTAGAGAATCTAGTGTGATAGCATAGTCTTTGTAATCATTAGCTAGTTCTTGTATATCTATATAAGAGTTATCTTTAGTGAATATATCTATCTTACCATTATGAATATGGAGGAGATTAGAGAGGGAGAGAAAGGAGTCTTTATGAAATAGATAAGAATAGAGATAGTCTGTATTAGAATCTTTAGAGTATAAATTAGCGTATAAATTAGA
>NZ_NXLP01000120.1:0-2683 GCF_003364125.1 Helicobacter sp. MIT 14-3879 | reverse complement strand
GTCTGCAATAATCATACCTGAAGCATCATCTGCTGCTTTGTTGATTCTCAAACCTGAACTTAACTTTTCCAAAGAATCTTTAAGACCTCTTTGGGTAACAACCGAATTAACATGTGCATTTAACGCATTAATATTGGTATTTGCTTGGAAAGCCATTTTAGTCTCCTTAAAATTTTTGCCTCTAAGTTTTCTTGTCTTGTTGAAAACTAAATCGGCAGTTTTCATTTTTTTGTTGAGATTTTTATAGAATTTATAGAATTTTGAATGTTTGAGAGTTGCTATAATCTTGGTTTATGAACAAGCAAAGCAACTTGCAGATGTATTGAGCATGACCTAACTATCATTATTGCTAGAGAAATTCTCTCTTTCTCTCATTATTGAACAAAGATAATCATGTGGTTCAAAAGCAAAAAAATAATAAGACATAAATTTTATCAGAGATAATGCACTCAAGGCTACAAGGCTTATGCAGAATGCGAATTGCACTGAAACGACAAAGAAGATTTTTAAGCCAAGACTAGCCAGAGGTCAAAATTTGCAATAATACAGTGAGAATCAGTAAGAATAAATAAAAAGGAATGACTCCACATAAACAAAACAATCTCAAACTAAGACTAACAATGGTGATAAAATCTTAAAGAATCTTATTCTTATACAGGATAACATTAAGAATCTGTGCTGCCATGTTACCCCATTCCTCTACTTTAATTATGGCTTTCTTTACCCAATTAAAGACTCTTACCTCTATAAGAATAAACAAAAGAGAAACGCTCCTTGTTTTTTCTTTTGCAAACAGAGTATGGATTCTAAGTGGAGGGAATGTAAAAGAATGATTTTAGCTTAAAGCTTAAAATCTATAAAGCTCTCTATTGTTCAAACAATAATGTATGAATCACAAATGCTCGTGTATCTTTGTGAAAATTAATCACAGAGATGACTGTAAATAACAATTCATATTGGTAGGATAGTGAGAAGGCAAACTTATTTTTCAGATTCTATAGCTTTTAAAAATCTTTTAATATTTTTTGCAGCTTGTCGAATTCTCTTTTCATTTTCAATCAATGCAATACGAACATAAGAATCTCCTGCAATACCAAACCCAGCCCCAGGACTTACTGCTACTTTCGCTTCTTCTAACAACCTCTTAGCAAATTCAAGACTGCCTAAGTGCGCACACTGTGGTGGAATCTTCGCCCAAATAAACATGCTAGCTTTGGGCATTTGCAATTTCCATCCTGCATTACCAAAAGATTCAACCATGACTTTCATGCGCTTTTCATATTTTGCTTTAACTATCAAAACCTCATCATCACACTCATTAAGTGCAATTGTGGCAGCAACTTGGATGGGTGTATAAATCCCATAGTCAATCCAGCCTTTGATTTTTTGTAGAGCCTCAACAATACGTCTATTGCCTGCTACAAAGCCAATCCTCCAGCCAGCCATATTATAGCTTTTGCTTAAGGTATAGGTTTCAACCGCAACATCTTTTGCCCCTTTGACCTCAAAAATACTAGGTGTCTTAAAATCCCCAAAGAATAGTTCTGCATAAGCAATATCGCTAATAATATAGAATCTTTCTTTCTTGGCAAGCTTTACTAACTTTTGATAAAAGCTTTTATAAACTACCACAGTCGTTGGATTATGTGGAAAATTCACAACAACAAATTTGGGTTTAGGAAAATTCTCATAGAGTGCTTTTTGCAATGCCACAAAGAAACTGTCCTCGTCTAATTCATATTCTGCATTATATGAGATAGGAAAAGTACTAACATTTGCGCCATTAATAATAAATGCGTGGTAATGAATAGGATATGCTGGCTCTGGGACTATGGCAAAATCCCCAACATTTGTAATGGCTTGCACCAAATGTACAAAGCCCTCCTTGCTCCCCATACCCACACAAACTTCAAGATTTGGATCTAGCTCTACGTCAAATCTACGTTTATACCAATCACATAGCGCGAGTCGTAACTTATAAATTCCCTTACTGACTGAATACCCTTGATTTTTAGGTTTTTTGGCACTTTCACAAAGCTTATCTATGACAATCTTGGGTGGCATACCATCGGGATTACCCATAGAAAAATCAATGACATCTTCTCCTTTTTGTCGCATGTTTAGTTTTATTTCATTAATCGTGCTAAATAAATATTTTGGCAAACGATTAATTTTGCCAAAAGAAATCTCTTCAAACATATCCGCTCCTTAACCTACAAAATCTTAACTCAATACAAGAGTATTTATTCTACCTTGTTAAAAGTGTTTTAACAAGATAATCCATGCAAATATAATATTGCTCCCACGCTTACACTTACAAAAACACACATTCAATGCTATTTCAGAACATCAAAAACATGGTCTTGCAGAATTTTCATATAGGGTAATAGAATTCATGGACAATCAACAGGGGTAACTAAGCAAAGATTATCGAAACAATATCAAATTACAACAAGATTCCAATCTACAAGCTCTTTAATTTTTCTTTATTCTCTTTGCTGTATTTTGTTTGTAAGTTACTCTTAACATTTATCAAGAACTAAAAATTAGACAAGTTTTTAGTTATAATATCTTAGATTCCAAAGCAAAGCAGGGACATAATCATGAAGAGTATCTACATTGGCAATCTTTCTTATCAAGCAACACAGCAGCAAGTTGTTGATTTATTTGCGCAATATGGAGA
>NZ_NXLP01000119.1:0-2707 GCF_003364125.1 Helicobacter sp. MIT 14-3879 | reverse complement strand
CATTATGATACAGTGCAAATAACAGAACTCCAAGCCAACATAGACCTTAGCCACATCGCCCAAAGTCTAAGCAAGAACATGGTAGTAAAAGCAAAAGTAGAAAATGTAAAAGCAATACTTAATGAAGGAGTAACTCCTATTTACTCACCGCAAGTATTACTAGAGTTTCGCGATTCTAATCTAAAAATTACGCCTCTTTTGGCAACATTTGCTGGCATGGACTTACATGGTTCGGAAGTAGTGGTAGCCAATATACCAACCCCTAGTGTTTATATTACATTAAATGGAAAAAATGTCCGCCTAGATTCTCATCTTAATGCACTCATTGAAAGTTATGGCATTTCACTTCCTATAACACAACAGTCATTGCCTATAAAAGCGCAGAGCAACACTCAAAGTAATAGAGAAAATCTCAAACAACAAAATTATCACATACAAGAATCTCTAGCCAATCTTGCACAACAAGCAATGCAAAATACAGAACATCTTGTTACACAAGCAATCAATAATAAGACTCTGTCTATTAACACAGATTCAACAACCTATACACAAGATTCTATGAACAACACTAGACAACACAATAATCAAGACACACTATCTCCTAAAAATAACACGCAATCTTTGCAACCAGAAGAGGCTATTCATGCCGATATTCAAAATCTTAGCACAACCAATAAAGCTGATACATCACCAAAAATTTCCTCAACCAACAATCCATACTCTCACTTTTATCAAAAGGCTTTTCAGTCAAAGTCCGGTGCAACATCTGCTAATGAGCTGCTTCTCAATCCCTCTGCTACTAGCAATGATAACACAAGCCTACACATTAAGATTGCGGTAGAACACAACAAAAAAAAATCTGAAGAATATCTTGTTTCCCTAAAAGGGATAATACAATCAAGACTAGTGAATCTTTCTCTTTTTGAAATTCCCCTACATGCCCAAAAGCTAAATGTCGTTTTAGATATTGCACCAAAACATGGTTTTGTGTATATAAATGGCAACAAGGTGCAATGGGGAGAGGTGATTAATGCAGACATTAATGCCCTACTTGACATCTATGAACAAACATTAAAGGCTAATACTTATATCCATGAAGGAAAACTTAATACCAAGAATATTGCCACCCTTAGTATCAGGGAAAAGATTCCCAAACAAGTCAATAAACACAAACTTTCATCACGCGCAAACAACCAAAACAACCTCTATATAGAATCTCCATGTGAGGATTCTCTAAATTGCGCAACACAAAATCGCGCATTAAATGACATGAATACAGACCTTGATAACACATCACAAGCAAAAGAAACCACACATTATGGAATCTACCTTAGCAATACAATCAATCCCAACGGAATAAATTCGCACAGTAATAAAGCCCTTAAAGATATGCTCGAGAAATATCACTATAAAATTTCACAAGTAAATATGCCCTTTGAACTCCACAATAATGCAACAAATTCTACTTCTACAAAATTAGATTCCAAGCTTAAAACAAACACTGACAATACCTACATAGATTCTCAAACAGAATCTGTGAATACTAAAAAAGACTCCATAAAAGAATCTCAATCCCTAACACCAAAGATGACAGACACACCTCCTGAGAATAATTCGCCAAAGCTAAAAAATACATCAATCAAAACATCTAAAAATGACGATAAGGCGAAAAATGATGAAAACGTACTCAAAGAACTCAAAAATAATCCCGTGTGGGACGAATTAAAAATAAGAAAAAAGAAAACACGTCCCTTTACCCCATTGAACAATAAAGAATTAGAATCCTTAGCCTTAAAACAAATACAACATGAGCGACAAGGAATAAACCTTGAACATGATTTTCTTCATATCAAAAACACGACAATCAATCTTTCATTATCTTTTGCTAATGATAAAATTATTTTAGACATTCCGTCATTAAGCTTACATCTCTCTTCAGATAGAGAACTCTTGATTAATGTTGGGAATCTTGAAAAAATATTACAATTTTCTCCTTTAGCTCGTTATTATGGATTAGCACACGGAAATTTTAGCTTTAAAGTTCCCTATCTAGCCAATACAATACAGAATAATACGAAGAAAAATTCTTCTACACGAAACAGTAAGAAAAAAGTATCTAGCAAGAATGCAAGCCAACATAATACAGAGGCACATACCAACAACTATTTACCCCAAGATTCAGATTCAATCAAAACAACTCAAACAATCTTGATAAATAACCCTAAGGACATCAACGCACAAGAAGACAACAAACAACCCAACAACAAAAATCAAAACAATGGTACATTCACTCTTAACCTCACACAACTAGAATACCCACTTTATACCACTTCACATCAAAAAGTTACTTCCCTTACGCTTAAGGGAGAAATTAAAGGCAATGCTCTGACTATCATAGCTAATCCTAACCTTGACTTTAAAAGTGAAGATTCACTCAGTATGCTGCGTATCAAAGGATACAGAATTGATATAGATGAAGCTTATGAATCTCAAATACCTTGTTTTGTAGAGTTATTAGCAGACAGAAAAAAAGATGATTTACCCTATTCCGAAGAAGCCATTAAACAAGAATTGCGTCTTATAGCAATTAAAAATAAATTGCGCAAAAAACTTCATGTTAATCCTATAGATTTTAATATTTTAGGTGAGGATTTACAACTTACTTTTCTAGGTTATACACTGCCTTTTGATTCGATTAACATTCGTT
>NZ_NXLP01000118.1:0-2775 GCF_003364125.1 Helicobacter sp. MIT 14-3879 | reverse complement strand
ATCTAAAACTCCTAAATTTTAAGTGATTAATAATTTTTAAGGCTTCAAAACAATAACCCAACCAAATAGATTGAGATTCTTGATTAGAATCTTGGTCTCGTTGCTTTCACGGAATGTTTGCGTCATGTAGAGAGTTCAAATCAGAATTTAACATTTACCCCAAAATTATATTATTATAGAAAGGTAAGGATATATCCCAAGAATTTATTATGACAAATAATAGAAACTTTAAATTAAGGAATTTACTATGAATTTTTTTTCAAAGCTTAGTGTAGGTTTAAAAATGGTTTTAACCATCAGCCTTGTATTAATCATTTGTATGCTAACCATGATGGTTGTTGTAACAATGCAATCAAGTGAAATTCAAGCGCAAGAAGCACGCAAACTTGTTCGTAACGTTGCTATGAGAGCCGCCAATTCTGTGAAAGGCAATCTTAATGAAGTATTTGTTGCTGTTAAGGCATCAGAGTATAGTATTACAAGATTGCTAAATAATCACTCTAGTGATGATCAGGAGACGATAGAAGATGTTGTTAAGGCTATGCTAGATAGTAATAGCTGGGGAACTTATGGTTATGTGTATATCAGGCAGGAAAACTATACGGGCAACAACATACGAAACCCTAAACACAAGCTCCCAGATGGTAATTTCTTGGTTTTAGCTTATGATGAAACAATTAATCAAGATGGTGGTTTAGTTACACTTCAGGCAAATAGTGATATATCATCACTGCCTAGTGTTATAGAAGCTCTTAATACAGGTAAGCCCACTGTTGGTATTCCACGTAAAATTAAAATTGCTGGACAACCAGAGAAATTTGGTATGGGAATCAATATTCCATTATTTGATAGAAACAGGCAGGTGCAAGGTGTAGTTGGAATATTCGTAGATTTAAATGAATTAAAAAGTGAGCTGTTTGATTCTCAATATCACGCATTTGATGACGACTACAAGGCTTTGGTTACAGGTAAGGGCATGATAGCAATTCACGAAAGGGCTGATTTTCTCGGTAAAACACTGCAAGAAATCAATAACGATCCTAGTGTGAATGTCCTCGCGCAAGCAATAATAAATCGACAAGATGGTGTTTATCAATATTTGAATGCGAGAGGCAAACTAAGTTATACGGCGATTTCTAGTTTTGAAATAGGAAGAGGCACAGGAATCTATTTCTCTGTGCTAGAAATGGCACCAGAAGATTCGATATTTGCACCTATTTCTAAGCTTCGTTTTGTTATTACCATAAGCGTATTGGTTACTTTAGGTATTATTGTCTTAGTCATCTACTTTTATATCAAATTCAAGATTCTTGCACGTATCAGTGTTATTTCCGATCTTTTATATTCTTTTTTTAAGTTTCTCAACCACGAAACAAAAGTTGCTCCGGCTCTTGTGCGTCCCAAAGCCCAAGATGAATTAGGGAATATGGCACTTGCTATTAACGTTAATATCGAAAAAACACAAAAAGGTTTAACACAAGATAAGCTCACCATAGATGAATCGGCACAAACAGCAAAAGCGGTAGAAAATGGCGATTTAACTGCTAGAATCCTGACGACTCCTCATAGTCCGCAGCTTATCGAATTAAAAGAAGTACTTAATAAAATGCTTGATGTTCTACAACGTAAAATAGGTAGTGATACCAATGAAATTGCAAGAGTATTTAACTCTTATACGAAATTGGATTTTACTACAGGAGTTAAGAATGCTGCAGGACGTGTGGAAATTGTAACCAATACTTTGGGAGAAGAGATTCGCAAAATGCTTACTACTTCGAGTGGATTTGCTGCCGATTTAGAATCTAGGAGCAGAGCGTTAGAGGAAACTGTGCAACAGCTCGTGCAGGGTTCTAATATACAGGCAAGCTCACTAGAACAAACTGCAGCAGCCATTGAAGAGATTACTTCATCAATGCAAAATGTTTCTGGACGCACAAGCGAGGTGATTCAACAAAGTGAGGATATTAAGAGTATCCTAAGTATTATTCGTGATATTGCAGACCAAACCAACCTCTTAGCACTCAATGCTGCTATTGAAGCGGCAAGAGCAGGAGAGCACGGCAGAGGCTTTGCAGTTGTGGCAGATGAAGTCCGAAAGCTTGCAGAAAGGACGCAAAAAAGCTTGGGTGAAATAGAAGCGAATGCCAACACACTCATTCAAGGCATTAATGATATGGCGGAGTCTATCAAGGAACAAACCTTAGGCATTAATCAAATTAATGAGGCGGTAGAACAATTAGAATCTGTTACGCAACAAACCGTAGAAGTAGCGAATCGCTCTCAAGAAATCAGTAATGCAGTAGATGAAATAGCTCAAAAAATCATGAATGATGTGAATCAAAAGAAATTCTAGTAATGCTGTGTAGCAATAGCTTAATCCTTAGAATCTTAAGGATTCTAAACAAGAATAATATATGATTAAGGCTATTTTGACGATATTAAACGTTGTGTTTTGCAGTGGGTTTTGTTATATAAGCACATTAACCTGTTTCAAAGATAAATGTACATGCTCTTTTAGGCTTTGATGATTCTCATAGGATATGCTCATACTAAAAACTATGCAAATAGGAAAACATTAGGATAATTCTTACTGCCTTGCGTCAGTCTTGGTGAATTAAGACATTTCTCCCTAACCTCTCCATTTGTAGGATATATAGTTTTGGCAAGAGTTTTAGAGCAGTGTATTTGCTAAAGAAACTTGTTGCTGCAATACCCAAGAAGTAATACACGCAAGCTATATAGTATAATGATAGGTATATGGTATAAGTATAATGA
>NZ_NXLP01000117.1:0-2776 GCF_003364125.1 Helicobacter sp. MIT 14-3879 | reverse complement strand
CTAAACGCATCAACAACATAGCATTTCATTACACCTCCTCATATCAAAACAAAGTGTCATTATATCCAATCAACTTATCTTTATTAGAATCAAGCAAGAAGATTCTTGCTCGCGCTTTGGCTTAATCAGGCAAGAAGATTCTTATCTCTCTTAGCATACTCAAACTTTTTGTTAAATACCTATCCATTGTAACAATCTCCTTTTAGAGAATCTCTTAGCACACTCAAATTAATCTCTCCGTAACTCCAACTCCTTATAGCCTTAAGAGAATCTCTTAGCAATTCAAACAGACTACACAAACGCCCTAATGGCATTAAATATTTCTTGGGCATATTCATTGTGTTTGGCATAGAAAATATGACCCGCATCAGGCACAATCACGATAGTGTTGTTTTGGGGCTCTTTAGTGCAAGTGATGATTTTTTCGGCGAATGCTCGTGCGTTTCCACCCGTGCAGCTGTCTTTCTCCCCGATGATAACCGTGCCACAAATAGAGATTGCCCCTAGTGAATGTGTTTCTCCCGCTCCTCCTGCAAAGGGACAATTCTTTAGGGTTGTGTTTTCATAGAATGCCAAAAGGGTGTGTGCACTCATTGGCGAAAAGTCTAAATACAAAAAGGGCAGAATCTCTTCTCCTCTGCCCTCACTCACGAAGTGCTTTGCGGTTTGTAGCCAATTTTCTTTGCGCTCATCATTTTGCAATGCGTCCAAATCCACAGGACCTGTGAGGATAAACTTCTTAATCAGTGGGTGATGATGCAAGGAAAGGTAATGAATGATTTTATTTGAGCCTAGAGAATGCCCCGCTAAAATGATATTTTTAAATCCTTGTGCTTGGGCAAACTCCACATAGGCATCGACATCCTCACAGATGACATCAAAATCATCAATCACTACACCCTTAAGCTCTTGTTTTTGCGTGATGAGATTGGAATAGTGTAAAAGGGAAAAGGCGTCCATTGCCTGCCCTACAATATAAGCACAACCTCTTTGAGAGAGAATCTCACCGGTGGTTTGCAAAAGCTCATTATTAAAGATATTGCTACAAATCCCGCTCATCAAAATCACCACACTCTCCGCCCCCTCACACTCATACATCACACTGCGTAAAACTAAACCCCGCCTAGTGGGGACACTGATAATTTGCATTAAATCTCCTTTATCATTATGTTAAGTCTTCTTTTTCATCTTAATGACGCTCCGCAAGGCTGCCTTTATGTTTCTGGCTTATGATAGCTTTATTAGAGTTACCTTTATTGTGATCGCTTTTCTCCATTAAGCCCACTTTTGTCCTATTTTTGATAGTATTTGCTAATGTTCCTCAATTCACCTCCGTAGCTCATTGAGCATCTTTACCATTGCGGGATCGCGGTGATTGAAAAAGAGGCTTTGCTTATCATCAAGTGCGGCGATAGTTTTCATATCCTCTTCATCAAGGCTAAAGTCAAAGATATTAAAATTCTCACTCATTCGCTCTTTTCTCGTGGTTTTTGGAATCACAATGATATTTCTCTGAACAAGCCACCGTAAAATCACTTGAGCGATACTTTTATCATGCTTTTTACCCACTGCTGCGAGGGTAGGATGATAGAACATATTATTCCTGCCCTCCCCAAAAGGCGCCCAAGATTCCATCGTAACTCCGTATTCTTGTAGAATCTCTTGTGCTTCAAATTGTGCGTGTAGGGGGTTGCATTCGATTTGATTGAGGGCGGGCTTAACCTCATTGTTTAAACAAAAATCCGCGATTCTATCAGGATAAAAATTACTGACACCAATGGCTTTAATCAAGCCCTCCTGATACAGCTTGCTCATCGCCCTCCACGCACCATAAATATCATTAAAGGGCTGATGAATGAGATATAAATCCACATAATCAAGCCCAAGCTTTTTGCGTGAGGTTTCAAAGGCTTTGAAAGCCCTCTCTTGCGTTACATCGCTAATCCATAGCTTGGTCGTGATAAACAGCTCCTCTCGCTTTATCCCACTTGCCTTAATGGCTGCGCCTACGGCTTCTTCATTAAAATACGCTTGGGCGGTATCGATACTGCGATACCCCACAGCCATAGCGTCTTCTACGCACCTTTGACATTCTTTATGGTCAGAGATTTGATACACACCATAGCCAAGTATTGGCATTTGGACGCCGTTGTTTAATGTGATAGTCTGCATACTCTTTCCTTTGCGCGATATTTGAGATGCTTCATTAGTGATTGATTCTCTCATTGTGGATTCTGCTGAATCTTGCGTGTCTTGGGCTTTTGAATCTTTAGATTCTAAAGAATCTTTAGAATCACAGGCATTAAATCCTAAGATTCCTAAGCTTGCAAGGCTTGTCATTGTAGCGACTTTAGCAGAGGTTTTGAGAAACTCTCGTCTAGGATTCATTAGGATACTCCTTATAAGATGAAATCAACGAGGATAATGACTTGTTGTTTTATACTCTTTTAAGCCTATCAAACGATGATAAACTTCTCTTGTAAGAGTGTTATCATCATTCCTTCAAGCAAAAACAAAAACCTTATTATAAGACCTGATACTTAGTATCTGTCAAGGGGTGATTTATGAAAAATATCATATTTGCCAAGATTAATCAATGAAAAAAAGGGGTGATTGAGCGAAGAGATTGTAAGGAGTGAGATTTAAAACTCTCTAATATTTCTTTATCTCTACCCTCCAGCTCTAGCAGTCAAACTAATAACAGGATTTAAAACTCTCTAGTATTTCTTTGTCTCTACTAGAATTGAGTGAAAGAGATTGTAAGGTGTGGATTTTA